>NZ_JBQTCF010000018.1:0-83976 GCF_052379845.1 Roseinatronobacter sp. NSM
TTTTTGCATGCAAAGACACCTTCCGTTTCTGGAATTATCTGGAAGAACTACAACCACCACCACACAGCACCGCATACCCCTGCATACCAATATTATTGTTTATTTTCATAAATATGACAAAAATTCCAACAATCGGGAAAAACAGCATTCTTCCTGCATGGAAACCGCTAATCTGCCTTCATCGCGCGCTGCAAAGCACGCGACCAGCCAGCCCGGTAAACGTGGAGGAACCAGTGGCCAGCCCCAACATTCCCGCCCGCATTCTTGTGCTGGGCATTGGCAACGTCCTTTGGGCGGATGAAGGTTTCGGCGTGCGCTGCGTCGAACATCTGGCCGCGAACTGGACCCTGCCTGATACTGTGCATCTGATGGATGGCGGCACGCAGGGGTTGTATCTGCTGCCCTTTCTGGAAGATGCCGACGCGCTGATCGTGTTTGACGCCGTGGATTACGGGCTGGAACCGGGCACCATGAAAGTGGTCGAGAATGGCGAAGTTCCCGCCTTCTTGGGCGCCAAGAAAATGAGCCTGCACCAGACCGGATTTCAGGATGTCATCGCCACAGCCCAACTGATGGGCTATTGCCCCGAACAGATGCTGCTGATCGGCGTGCAACCCGTGGAGCTGGAGGATTACGGCGGGGGCCTGCGCCCGCTGACGGCGGCACAGATCGACCCCGCCGTGCAAATCGCGCTGACCCGCTTGCGCGACTGGGGCGTTTATGTGCAACCGGGGCGCACCGCGACCGGCGATCTGGCCGACCCGTCGATTGCGCGCGATGCCTACGAATCCGGTCGCCCATCCGAGGATGCGGCCTGTCGCATTGGCGATGACCGTTTCTTTCCGGCCAGGGTGTAGCGCGCGATGTGTGTTGGAACCCCCATGCAGGTTGTGTCCCTCAACGGCATTGCCGCTGATTGCACCGATGGCACGCGCGCAGAAACGGTGGACCTGTCGCTGGTGGGCGATGTGCCCCCCGGCACATGGCTTCTGACGCATCTGGGCTGCGCACGAGAGGTGATTACAGAACACCAGGCGCGCCAGATCATGGCCGCGCTGGACGGTTTGCGCGCGCTGATGGCGGGGGGCGATCTGGGCACGGCCTTTGACGATCTGGAAAACCGCGCGCCCACACTTCCGCCCCATCTTCAGGCCGCGCTGGACGCTGGCCATTCCACTGCCTGACAGGAGGTTTCATGTCCCACCCGCTTTTGTCCCGTCTGACGCAGGATTTCGGCTGGCCGCTGCTGGACAGCCCCGATGCGCTGGCCGGCTATCTGTCGCGCGCGGGCCTGCATTGCCTGTTCATTCCCGGCGATGTGGCGCGCAATCTGGAAACACTGGATGCCGCAGTCATCCTGCCCGAACTGCAGCGCCATTTTCAGCGCCGGTTTGATTGTGCGCTGGTGGGCAACGCCCTTGAAGCGCCCCTGCGCGAAGCCACGCGGGTTCTGAAAACCCCGTCTTTCCTGTTTTACGACGGGGACCGCTTTCTTGGCGGAATCGCCAAGATCCGCGATTGGGACGACTACCTTGCCCGTATCCCGCAAATCCTGTCACAAACGCCCGCCCCTGCAGAAGGATAGGCCCATGCTAACCCCCTTTACCCTGCCGCCGGTCGGGTTCGGCCCCGGATCGCAATCGGGCGACGAAGCGCTGGAATATATCGCGCTGCCATCTGGCATGCGCACCTACACGCCCCATCTGCCCGAAGTGGACAACCCCGCATCAGTTGCGCCTGCGCTGGCCGTGCTGGCAGATGTGGCGCGCGCCTGCGATGTGGTGGCCCGCGACGGGGGGCGCGCGCAGATCGACCTGTCGCCGCTGGGCCGCGAAAGCCGCAAATTGCTGGCCGAAACCTTCGGTCATGGCGAAGTGTCAATGAAATTGCGCGGCGTGCCTGCGGTGGCCGTGCAGGAAAGCGTCTTCGCAGGGGTCTGGGTGTTGCAGGGCGCAGGGCTGGACCATGTGGAAATTGGCCCTGTGCCCGAACTGGCCGTCACCCGCGCCCACCACCCCCACCGCCCCGGCGCGATGGATGGCCCGCGCGCGCCGGGCGTGGTGAACGCGCCTGCGCTGCTGGCGGAACTGGCCGACAAATCGCGCAGCTATGTGACGGGCGCGCAGGTGCATGTTGTGAACCTGACACTTCTGCCCCATACGCCCGAAGATCTGGACCATATGGCAATGGCCCTTGGCGAAGGGGCGGTCACCATCCTGTCGCGCGGCTATGGCAATTGCCGCATCACCGCCGCCGCCCTGCCCCATGTCTGGCGGGTGCAGTTCTTCAATTCCACCGACACGCTTATTCTGGACACATGGGAAGTGGCCCAGATGCCCGAAGTTGCAGTTGCAGGCCCCGAAGATATTGCCGACAGCGCCGGGCGCATCCGCGATGTGTTGGGGGCCATCCGATGACCCAGCCGGGATTTGAGGGGTCCTATCTGGGGGCGGGGGCGAAAATTTCGGCGCAAGCGGTGCTGGAATGCAAAATATGCTGGCATGTCTATGACCCCGCCCTGGGCGATGAAACGCGCCAGATCACGCCGGGCACGCCCTTTACCGCGCTGCCCCATGACTGGACCTGCCCCGGATGCGGGGCCGCGCCTGAACAATTCATGGTTCTGCGCGACACAGGGCGCGCAGACGATGCCATGGCACAGGCCATCGCCCGGCTGGAGGCGGATTTTCGCGAAATCTATAATGGCAAGATGCGCGATGTGCCGCTGTGCAACCATTCCCTGCATGTGCAGGCCGTGGGGTTCCAGCCATGGCAGGGGCATTATCTGGGCGTGCTGGTCGCGCCGTGGTTCATGAATCTGGTGCTGCTGGCCGGACCGGATGACAATTGGACCGCCCTGATTGCCGGCACGAAGGAACTGACGGGCTTTCCCTCGGGCCAGTATGAATTCATCCATAACGCGCGCGAACAGGTGGGCGGATACAAGGCCTGTTCGCTGTTTTCACCCATGAATGACTTCAACAGCCAGATGCAGGCCGTGGATGTGGCGCGCGCGGTCATGGTGGGGCTGTTCGACCCGTCCGCGCTGGAACGGCTGGACGAGGGGTCACGCCCCATGGCCCCCGACGCACCGACAGCGGTGGCGCAGGCCCCCAAACTGCAACGCGCCAGACCGCTGGAACGGCGCGCGTTCATCACCGGGCAGGTTCAGGGATGAGCGCCGCGCTGGCCCTGACGCGCACGAACGGGCAATGGGTTCTGTGCCCGCCCGCACCGCCCGCGCTGGGCCAGTTGCTGGGGGGCATGACCGCACAGGCCGCCGTCAGCCTGCTGCCACGCCTGTTCAACCTGTGCGCCACAGCCCAGGGCATGGCCGCGCGGCTGTCGCTGGGGCTGCCACCGGCGGCAGATGCGCGCGCGGCGCTTGCGCGTGATGTGCTGCGCGACCATGTGCTGGCGCTGTTTGTCACGCTGCCGCAAGCGCTGGGCCAAGCCCCGCGCGCGTTGCCTGCGGGCTGGCAGATGGGGCGCATTGCGCCCGCATTGTGGGGCGGCGCGGAACCTGTGGATCTGGCCAGATGGCTGGACAGCGGCGCAGGGCTTGCGCCCCTTGCGCAGCATATCAGGCAGCTGTTTTCGGGTGGGCTGGGCCATGCCCCCGTGCTGCCCTTCGCCGATGCGGAAAACATTGACCGCGCGGGCGCGCTGGAAAACAGCCCCGCCGCGCGCCATGCCGCGCATCCGCTGATGCAACAGGCCGAAGCGGCGCAGGGCCGTGGCCCGTTATGGCGGGTGCTGGGCCGGATGCTGGACGCGGGTTGCGCCGCAAAGGGCACATTGCCCGCGCCCGCGCTGCGCGCCGATGGCATGGCGCTGGTCCCTGCCGCGCGCGGGGTCTATGGGCTGCGCCTGCTGGCGCGCAACGGCGTTATCACCGATGTGGCGCGCATCACCCCCACAGACCATATGCTGGCCATGGGCGGCAGTTTGCGCGCGGCCCTTGCCACCACCCCCGACCCTGCCCTTGCGCGCGTCATCGTCGCAGCGCATGATCCCTGCCTGCCGGTTCACTGGCTGGAGGGTGCAGATGCATGAAATGTCGCTGGCCGAAGGCATTCGCCAGATCATCGACGATCAGGCCCGCGCGCAGGGCTTCGCGCGTGTCGTGCGGCTGCGGCTGGAAATCGGGCGCTTTGCGGGGGTGGAAAAACCCGCACTGGAATTCGCGCTGGATGTGGTACTGCGCGGCAGTCCTGCGGAAGGGGCAGCGCTGCACATGCTGGACCTGCCCGGGCATGCGCTGTGCTATGATTGCGGCGAGAGCGTCGAGATCAACAACCGGCTGGACCCCTGCCCCCTGTGTGGCGGGGGGCGGCTGATGCCGCAGGGCGGCGATGAGATGAGAATCAAGGATATGGAGGTGATCTGATGTGCACAGTTTGCGGATGCCATGACGGCCCGACCATCGACGGCAAGGTGCAGGCGCATGGCCATGACCACAGCCACAGCCATGACCACGGGCACGGGCACAGCCATGACCACGGGCACAGCCATGACCACGGGCACGGGCATCACCATAGTCATGATCACGGTCACAGTCATGACCACCACCATTACGGCACCGGCGCGGCGGGTGTGTCGGTTCCGGGCCTGTCCCAGACGCGCCTTATCGAAATCGAAACCGGCATTCTGTCGAAAAACGACGCCTATGCCACGGCCAACCGGCGCGTTCTGACCGCGCTGGGGTGCTTTGCCGTCAACTTGGTATCCTCGCCCGGGTCGGGCAAGACCACGCTTTTATGCAAGACGATCGAAGCGTTGGGCACCCTGCCCCTTGCCGTGATCGAAGGCGACCAGCAAACCAGCAATGACGCGCTGCGCATCCGCGCCACAGGCGCGCGCGCTGTGCAGGTCAATACGGGCAAGGGCTGCCATCTGGACGGGCATATGGTGGGCCATGCCATGGATGAGCTGCGCCTTGCGCGCGAAAGCCTGCTGTTTATCGAAAACGTGGGCAATCTGGTCTGCCCCGCGGCCTTCGATCTGGGCGAGGATGCGAAGGTCGCCATCCTGTCGGTCACCGAAGGCGAAGACAAGCCGCTGAAATACCCCGACATGTTCACGGCAGCAAAGCTGGCCATCCTGAACAAGATCGATCTTGCGCCCTATTGCGATGCTGATCTGGACGCCTATGAAGCCAACCTGAAGCGCGTCAATCCCGACATCACGATCCTGCGCCTTTCGGCGCGCACGGGCGAAGGCATGAACGCATGGCTGGACTGGTTGCGCGCGGGGCTGGCTGCGAAAGCGCGGCCATGACACGCACGGCGCGCCCTTCTGTTCTGGTGGTCGATGACGAGCCGCATTCGCTGGCGTCCATGCGGATGGCGCTGGAAGATGAGTTTGACGTTCTGACAGCCACAAGCGCCGATCAGGCAATGGCGCTGTTGCAAGACGAATGGGTGCAGGTCATCTTTTGCGACCAGCGCATGCCGGGGCGCAGTGGCGTGCAATTGCTGGCCTGTGTGCGCGAACGCTGGCCGGAAATCGTGCGGATCATCATCACCGGATACACGGACCCCGCCGACATGACCGAGGCGATAAATGCCGCAGGCATCTATCAATTTCTGACCAAGCCATGGCACCCCGAACACCTGCTGATGGCCGCGCGCAATGCGGCCGCGCTGTTTTCAATGACGCGCGAACATGAACGCCTGTCGCTGGAAATGCGGCATCTGGGGTCGACCACGCAAACCAAGCTGGAAAAGCGCCGCCGCGACCTGCGCGAGCGTCAGGGGTTTGACGCCATCCTGCGCAGCCCGCATTCCAGCATGAACGCCGTCATTGAGGCCGCGCGCCAATATGCCAGTTTCGATGTGCCCGTTTTGATCAGCGGCGAAGCAGGCACCGGCAAGCAGGATCTGGCGCGCGCGATGCATCATGCCAGCCTGCGCGCCGACAAACCCTTCTATGCGCTGAATTGCGCGGGGCTGCCCGATGATTTGCTGGAACTGGAACTGTTTGGTGCGCGGCGCGGGGCCGTGGCGGGGCTGGCCGGCAACCGCATCGGGCTGATGCAAAAGGCAGATCGCGGCACGCTGTATCTGGGGGGTGTCGAAACCCTTGGGCCGCGGCTGCAAATGGCGCTGCTGCGGGTGCTGCGCGAAGGCAGCTTCCAGCCCCTTGGCGCCCATGAAGGCGTGCGCAGCAATCTGCGGCTGATCTGCGGGGTGACGGGCGATTTGCGCGCGCTGATGGCCGAGGGGGTTTTGCGCACCGATCTGGGCTATGCGATTTCGGCAGGGGAACTCACCCTGCCGCCCTTGCGCGGGCGGCGCGGGGATGTGGCGCTGCTGGCGCAGGCCGCGCTGTTTGACGCCGCCGCCACCCATGGAAAGCTGGTGCGCGGGTTTGATGATGTGGCGCTGCAGTTTCTGGAAAACTATGACTGGCCCGGCAACCTGCGCGAATTGGACAACGAAATCACCCGCATGCTGGTATTCGCGCAAGATCCGGTTCTGGGCGCGGACCTGATTTCGCGCCACATCCTGCAAGCCTGCCCTGCTCAGGACGGCGCGGACCGCGCGCTTGACCCCATTCTGACACGCGAAGGGCCGCTGAAGGACCGCGTGGAACTGGTGGAAATGCGCATCCTGCGCGAAACCCTGACGCGACACCGCTGGAACAAAAGCCGCGCCGCCGCCGAACTGGGCCTGAGCCGCGTGGGACTGCGCGCCAAGATCGACCGCTACGGCATACCTGACACCAGCGGCCAGACCACCATGGAAGAGGAGGACTGAACATGTGTCTGGGCATTCCCGGCCAGATTACCGCCATCACCGACCCCGCCCGCCTTATGGCACTGGCCGAGGTGTCGGGCGTGCGGCGCGAAGTATCGCTTGCCCCGGTGGCCGACCGGCCCCTGGGGGAACTGGTGGGGCAATGGGCGCTGATCCATGTGGGCTTTGCCATGGCCATCATCGACGAGGATGAGGCCGCGCGCACCCTGGCCGCGCTGCGCGATCTGGGCGAGGCACAGGAGGCACTGGAGGCCATGGCACTGGGCGCAAGCGCGCTGGAGGGGACGCAATGAAACATGTCACCGAATTCCGCGACCCCGCGCTGGCCAAATCGCTGCTGGCCGAAATTGCCCGGCTGACCCGCCAGATTGGCGCAACCCGCGCGCGCCCTGTGCATATCATGGAAATCTGCGGTGGACACACGCATGCGATTTTCCGTTTCGGGTTGAACATGCTGGTCGATGAGGGGGTTGAGTTCATCCATGGTCCGGGCTGCCCGGTATGCGTGCTGCCCATGGCGCGGGTGGATGAATGTATCGAGATTGCCGAACGCGCGGGCGTTATTTTCACCACCTTCGGTGATGCGATGCGCGTGCCCGGAACGCGCGGGTCCCTGCTGCAGGCCAAGGCGCGCGGGGCAGATATCCGCATGGTTTACAGCCCGCTGGACGCGCTGGAAATTGCGCGGCGCAACCCTGAGCATCAGGTGGTGTTTTTCGGGCTGGGGTTTGAAACCACCACCCCCGCCACGGCCTTTGCCATTCAGACTGCAAGCCGCGAAGGGCTGGAAAATTTCAGCGTGTTTTGCAATCATATTACAGTTCCCGAACCCATCCGCGCCTTGCTCAATGACCCGCATATGCAGCTGGACGGGTTTATCGGGCCGGGGCATGTCAGTATGGTGATTGGCACGCATGCCTATGATTTCATCGCGCGCGACTTTGGCAAACCCATCGTTGTGGCAGGGTTTGAACCGCTGGATCTGTTGCAATCCGTGGCCATGGTGCTGCGCCAGATCGCCGGGCGCCGCGCCGAGGTGGAAAACCAGTATGCCCGCATCGTGCCCGAACATGGCAACCCCGCCTCTATTGCGGCGATGGCCGATGTCTATGCCCGCCGCCCCAGTTTCGAATGGCGCGGTCTGGGCGAGATTGACGCCAGCGGTCTGCGTATCCGCGACCATTATGCGCGCTTTGATGCGGAAGTCCGGTTTGGCGTGGGCTATGGCGCAGCGCGCCGCCCTGTTCCCGAACCCGAAGGCTGCGCCTGCGGCGCGGTCATGACGGGCCGGATAAAACCCACCGCCTGCCCCCAATACGGGCGAGGCTGCACGCCCGACATGCCATTGGGCGCGCTGATGGTCAGCTCCGAAGGGGCCTGTGCGGCCTATTGGCAATATGGCGGTATGCGCGGCCGCGATGCCACGCCCGCCCAAAGCGTTTCATGAGTATTTTTTGCAAGATGAAAAGGCGGATGTAGTGCTGCGCGATACACATATTACAATGGCCCATGGCAGCGGCGGGCGGTCCATGCGCGATCTGATCGAGGCGGTCTTCGTGCCGGCGTTCCAGCCCGAGAGCATGGAAGATCAGGCACGGCTGATGGACAGCGCCTTGCAAGAGGCCGGCGCGCGGCTGGCATTTACCACCGACGGGTTTGTGGTGTCCCCGCTGGAATTTCCGGGCGGCGATATTGGCAAACTGGCCGTGTGCGGGACAATCAACGATCTGGCAGTGGGCGGGGCGCGGCCCTTATGGCTGTCGGCGGGGTTCATCATTGAAGAAGGCACCGAGATTGCGCTGTTGCGCCGCATCGTGGCCAGCATGGCCCAGGAAGCGCAGGCCGCAGGTGTGCGCATTGTGACCGGCGACACCAAGGTTGTGGAGCGCGGCGCGGCGGACGGGGTGTTCATCACGACAGCGGGCATTGGCGTCATTGCGCCAGGGCTGAATCTGGGGGCGCGCCATATTCGCGCGGGCGATGCGATCATCGTGAACGGCCCGTTGGGCGATCATGGGGCGGTGATCATGGCCGCGCGGGGCGAGATGGCGCTGGAAACCGAACTTCTGTCCGATTGCGCCGCGCTGCACCCTGTCATGGCCAGCGCGTTGCAGGCTGCGCCGGATTTGCGCGCGGCGCGCGATTGCACGCGCGGCGGGCTGGCCACGGCGCTGAATGAACTGGCCGATGGTGCGGGACTGGGCATGGTGCTGGACGAGGCCGCCTTGCCCTTGCGCGACGAAGTGCGCGGCTTGTGCGAAATTCTGGGGCTGGACCCGCTGTATCTGGCCAATGAAGGGCGGTTGGTGCTGTTTGTGCCTGCCGCGCGGGCGCAGGCGGTGCTGCAGGCCTTGCGGGCGGTGCCGCAGGGCGCGGGGGCTGCGTGCATTGGCACGGTTGTGGCCGATCACCCCGGACAGGTGCGCATGAAAACCGCCTTTGGCGGGTTTCGCATTGTTGATATGCTGGTGGGGGACCAGTTGCCGCGCATCTGCTAGGTTTCGGCCCCTGTGTGACCTTCGGGTGCGCCGTGATCCAGATATTGCGCAAGGCAGGCATCCACCCCTTGGGTGTAGATCAGGGCCAGCCAGTCACAAAACGCAGTCGCAAATTGCGGGTGCTGCGCCAGATCGCCATAATACTGGCGCTGTTCCAGCCAAAGGTGCGGGGTCTCGCGCGCGGCCAGCGCCACAGGCTGCAGCGCCGCCCAATTGGGGTCATTGGGGGCGATGACACTGCCATCTTCGCGGGTGCCTGCGCAGTAGCGCGCCCAGAAGGCGGAGACCAGCGCAAGCCCTGAAACGGGGGTGCCACGCGCCAGCCCGTCGCGAATGGAGGGCACAACAAACCCCGGCTGCCGGCTGGACCCGTCAAAGGCCACGCGGCGCGTGGTATCGGCAATTTCGGGGTTGACAAAGCGCCGTTCAATCAGCGTCAGATAGTCCAAGGCCGAAATTTCGGGCACAGGGGCGACATGGGGCGCGATTTCACCCTGCACCACCCGGTGCAGCAACGCGCGAATGCCATCATGGGCCATGGTCTGGGCAATAGTGGTCAGGCCCAGCAATTCCCCGACACCTGAAATGACCTGGTGCCCGCCATTCAGAATGCGGATTTTCATTGCCTCGTAATCATGGACATCCTTCACGAATGTGGCGCCCGCGCGGTCCCAGTCGGGGCGGCCTGCGCAGAAATCATCCTCGATCACCCATTGGCGGAAGTTTTCATGCGTGACAGGCGCGGCGTCCGCGATGCCAAACCCGTGGGCCAGCGCAATTTCGCGCGCGCCGGTGGCGGGAACGATGCAATCGACCATGGAATTGGGGAAACTGCACTGCGCCGCAATCCAGTCTGCCAGATCAGGGTCGGACAGGCGCGCAAGGGACACCACGCTTTGGCGCAATACAGCGCCGTTGCCTTGCAAGTTGTCGCAACACAGCCCCGTAAACGGCCCCGTCCCCTGCGCGCGCCGCAGCCGCAGCGCGGCGACCATGGCCCCGAAGGCCGTGCGCGGGGTGGCCGGGTGTGCCGCGTCATGGGCAATGTCAGGATGTGCGGCGTCAAACCCGCCGCTGGCAGGGTCAATGAAATACCCCCCTTCGGTGACTGTCAGCGCCACAATGCGGATGGCAGGGTCTGCCATTTGCGCAATCAGCGCGGCATTGTCAGGTTGCACGGGTAGAAAACCGATCATCGCACCGGTCACTTCGGCGGATTTGCCCGAGGGGTCCAGTTCGATCAGCGTGCTCAGGCAATCCTGCGCCAGAAGCTTGTCGCGCATGGCCCCGTCACCCGCGCGCACGCCTGCGCCAATGATGGCCCAGTCATGGTTCACGCCCTGATCGAACAGCCGGTGCAGATACCATGCCTGATGCGCACGGTGAAAATTGCCCAAGCCTATATGCACGATCCCCGCCGACAGGTCCGCGCGCGCATAGCGCGGCACGCGCACCCCCGCAGGCAGGCGGTCCAGCGTGGCCAGCGTCAGGGGTGTCAGCTCATCCATTGGCCACCATCCACATTATAGGTTTGGGCGACGATGTAATCGGCATCGCTTGAGGCCAGAAACACGGCCATGCCTGTCAGGTCATCGGGAACGCCCATGCGCCCGAACGGCACGGCTGCGCCCACTTCGCGCTTTTTCTGGCCCGGTGCCTTGTTTTCATATTTGGCGAAGAACGCATCCACACCGTCCCAGTGTTCGCCATCCACAACACCCGGCGCAATGGCGTTGACGTTGATGCCGTGGCTGATCAGGTTCAGCCCCGCTGATTGCGTCAGGCTGATAATCGCGGCCTTGGTCGCGCAATAGACGCCCACCAGCGCTTCGCCCCGCCTGCCGGCCTGGCTGGCCATGTTGATGATCTTGCCGCCCTGCCCGCGTTCGATCATGTGGCGCGCCACTGCCTGCAGCGTGAACAGCGTGCCCGCCACGTTGATGTCAAAACAGCGCGCGTAATCGTCGCGTGTGATGTCCACAATCGGGGCGGCGGTGAAAATGGCGGCGTTGTTGATCAGAATGTCAATCTGGCCAAGCTGCGCAACTGTCGTATCAACTGCCGCATCAATGCTGGCCTGCTGCGTGACATCCATTTCCACGGCCAATGCCCCGTCCCCCAGACGCGCGACCTCCAGCTGTGCGCGGTCCATGTCGATATCGCCAATCGCCACACGCGCGCCTTCGCGGATATAGGCCTGCGCAAATGCCAGCCCGATGCCGCGCGCGGCGCCCGTGATCAACGCGGTTTTTCCTGCAAGTCTGGTCATGCGATACGAAGCCCCTGTTCGTCAAAGCGGTGGACGACATCAGCGCGCGGTGTCATGTGAATGCGGTCACCATGGCGAAAGCCCACTTCGCCGCCTGCGCGCACTGTGATTGTGTCGGCCAGTCCGGTGCCATGGACGTGAAAGAACGTGTCCGACCCCAGATGTTCGGACACGGCCACCACACCGGACCAGTCCCCGTCTGTGGCCGAAACGGCAATATGTTCGGGCCGCACGCCAATTGTATGGGCGTCGTGTTTCGCGGCCTCTGGCCCGGAAATCAGGTTCATCTTGGGCGAGCCGATGAAGCCTGCCACAAACAGGTTGCGCGGCGCATGATACAGGTCCAGCGGGCTGCCCACCTGTTCGATATGGCCCGCACGCAAGACCACGATCTTGTCGGCCATGGTCATGGCTTCCACCTGATCATGGGTGACATAAATCATGGTCGTTTCCAGCCGCTTGTGCAGTTCGGAAATTTCCAGCCGCATGCCCACGCGCAGCGCCGCATCAAGGTTCGACAGCGGTTCGTCAAACAGGAACGCGGCCGGTTCGCGCACAATGGCGCGGCCAATGGCCACGCGCTGGCGCTGCCCGCCCGACAATTGCCCGGGGCGGCGGTCCAGATAATCCGTCAGGTTCAGCACGGCCGCCGCCTGGTTCACGCGGCGGTCCTGTTCGGCCTTGTCCATGCCCGACATGCGCAACGGAAAGGCGATATTCTTGCGCACCGACATATGCGGATAAAGCGCGTAGGACTGAAACACCATGGCCAGCCCGCGTTTGGCGGGGGAAATGGTGGTGGCGTCCTGCCCGTCAATGCGGATAACGCCTGAGGTCACATCCTCCAGCCCCGCAATCAGGCGCAGCAGCGTGGATTTACCACAGCCCGACGGGCCGACAAACACCGCGAATTCGCCATCTTCAATTGTCAGGTCCAGCGGCGGAATGACCGTGACATCGCCGAAGCTTTTGGTCACCTGTTCAAGAACGATACGTCCCATCTTATGTATCCTTATTTCACTGCGCCAAAGGTCAGGCCGCGGACAAGTTGCTTCTGGCTGAACCAGCCAAGGATCAGGATCGGCGCAATGGCCATCGTCGATGCCGCAGACAGTTTGGCGTAAAACAACCCTTCGGGGCTGGAATAGCTGGCAATGAAGGCGGTCAGGGGGGCTGCCTTGGCGGCGGTCAGGTTCAGGGTCCAGAATGCCTCGTTCCAGGCCAGAATGACATTCAACAACACTGTGGACGCGATGCCCGGAATGGCCATAGGGGTCAGCACATACAGGATTTCTTCGCGCAAACCCGCACCGTCCATACGCGCGGCTTCCAGAATTTCGCCGGGGATTTCCTTGAAATAGGTATACAGCATCCACACCATGATCGGCAGGTTGATGAACATCAGAACAATGGTCAGGCCGATGCGCGTGTCCAGCAGGCCAAACTTGATGAAAATCAGATAGATCGGATACAGCACCCCCACAGCAGGCAACATCTTGGTGGACAGCATCCACAGCAGAATGTCCTTGGTGCGCTTTGACGGCACAAAGGCCATGGACCACGCGGCGGGAATGGCAATCAGCAACCCCAGAAACGTGGACCCGCCTGCAATGATGATCGAATTCCACAGGAAGCGGCTGTAATCCGACCGGGCCTGCACAACCCGGTAATTGTCCAGCGTCCAGTCAAAGAAGAACCACACAGGCGGGTCGGCAATGGCGGTGGCTTCGGTCTTGAAACTGGTCAGAATGGTCCACAGGATGGGAAAGAAGATCAGCAGACCGACCATCCATGCGACAGTGGTGTTGATAAGCTTGCGTTGGGGTGTGACGGCGCGGGCCATGGTTTCCTCCTCACCTGTCCAGATTTTTGCCAACGATGCGCATCAAAAACAGCGCCAGGATATTGGCCAGAATGATTGCATAGACCCCGCCCGCAGACCCCAGCCCCACATTCTGGCTTTCCAGCACACGCTGGAAAATCAGATAAGTCAGGGTGCGGGTGCCAAACGCGCCTTGGGTGGTGACGAAAATTTCAGCGAACACAGCCAGCAGGAAAATGGTCTGGATCAGCACCACAATCGTGATCGCGCGCGCCAGATGCGGCAAGGTGATGTGGAAAAACCGTGACAGTGGCGGTGCGCCATCCATTTCGGCGGCTTCCAGTTGTTCGCTGTCCAGTGACTGGATGGCCGTCAGCAAGATCAGCGTGGCAAAGGGCAGCCATTGCCAGGACACAATCAGAATAATCGACGGCATGGACGCTTCCGACAGCCACGACACCGGCGTGGCCCCGAAAAACCGCCACAAATGCGCAAACAACCCGTTCACAGGGTCCATGAACATGTTTTTCCACACCAGCGCGGACACTGTGGGCATGACGAAAAACGGCGCGATGACCAGAATGCGGACAATCCCCTGCCCCCACATGGGCTGATCCAGCAAAATGGCCAGCACCACGCCCAGCACAACTGTAATCAGCAGCACGCCCCCCACAATGATCAAGGTGGACTGGACCGCAGGCCAGAAGGCGCTGGAACTTACAAAGCGGACATAGTTTTCAAACCCCACCCAGCCCAGATCGCCGCCGCGCATGGGCAGATAGCGCTTGAAGGAAAAGATCACCGTCATTGTCAGCGGCACCAGCATCCAGCCCAGAAGCAGGATAACTGCGGGGGCCAGCATCAGGCGCGCGGCGGTTCTGGAAGCCTTGGTTGCCATGGTCATATCTCCGCCATGGGCGGCAAGGGGCCGCCGTGGGAATGGTCAGGTCAGGGAAGAACAAACCGAAGGGTGGCGCGTATGCCGCCCTTCGGCCTTGAGGAGGAAGGTTTAGTAGCCTGCCGCTTCCATGGCGTCGGTGGTCAGGGCCTGTGCCCGTTCCAGCGCCGCGTCGACCGATTGCTGGCCTGCCAGGGCATTGGCGAATTCCTGTCCGACTTCGGTTGCGAAACCGGCAAATTCGGGAATGGCCACGAACTGCACACCCGTATAGGGGACCGGATCAACCGTGGGTTGGGTCGGGTCTGCCGAATTGATGGATCGCAGCGTCATTTCCGCGAAACTGGCCGCTTCCAGATACTCCGCATTTTCATACAGCGATGTGCGCGTTCCCGGCGGCACATTGGCCCAGCCTTCGTTTTCGGCCACAAGGGCAGTGTAGTCCTTGCTGGTCGCCCATGCGATGAACGCTTTTGCCGCATCGGTCTGTTGGGACCCTGCAGGAACGGCCAGCGACCATGCCCACAACCAGTTGCCCCGCTTGCCCAGACCGTTATCGGGGGCCAGTGCGAAACCCACCTGATCGGCCACAGTGGAATCGTTGGGGTTGGTCACGAAACTGGCGGCAACGGTGGCGTCAATCCACATGCCGCAGCGGCCTTGCTGGAACAGCGACAGGTTTTCGTTGAACCCGTTATTTGCCGCACCTGGGGGGCCATAATTGCCCATCAGGTCCATGTAGAAATTCAGCGTGTTCGCCCATTCTTCGCTGTCGAACTGGGCGTTCCAGTCCTCATCAAACCAGCGCGCGCCAAAGCTGTTGCCCATGGCCGACAAGAAGGCCATATTCTCGCCCCAGCCGGCCTTTCCACGCAGACAAATCCCGTAAACATCGCCATCCGTCATGGCAGCGGCCGCTTCGCGGATGAACTCCCATGTGGGGGCTTCGGGCATTTCCAGACCGGCAGCTTCCATCAGATCAGTGCGATACATCACCATGGAGCTTTCGCCATAAAACGGCGCGGCATACAACGCTCCATCCACTGTCAGGCCATCGCGGATAGCAGGCAGCAAATCATCAGCGTCCCATTCGGCAGGCAGGTCGTCAAGCGACACCAGCCAGCCATTCGCGCCCCAGATGGGCACTTCATAGGTGCCGATGGTCATGACATCGAACTGCCCGCCCCGGGTGGCAATGTCCTGTGTCACGCGCTGGCGCAGCACGTTTTCTTCCAGCGTGACCCATTCAAGGGTGATGTCGGGGTATTGCGCATTAAAATCGGCGGTCAGGCCCTGCATGCGGATCATGTCGCCATTATTAACCGTGGCAATGGTGACAGTGCCGGACAACTGCTGTGCATGCCCTGCTGTCGCCGCAGCGATAGCCAGCGCACTCGCGATACCGAGTGACGTTCTGAAAGACATCCCTTCTCCTCCCTTGGTTGATTGGATGATGTGGCGCAGGGTAAGTCGAATCGTAGCGCGCAGTCAATATAAAATTTACGCGCGTAAATTTATGCAGAGGCCCGCATAACCAGCCGCCCTTCAAACAAGGTTTCAGAACGTGTCTGGCCGGACCGCCCCCCGCCTTCGATCAGGTCGAACAGAATTCTGGTGCTGCGGTTGGACACGGCTTCATAATCCTGTGCCACAGTGGTCAGCGGCGGGCAGGTAAAGCGTGAAAACGGGTGGTCATCAATTCCGGCCACGCGCAGCGCGCAATCAGCGCCATGCCCCACCCGCAAGCCGCGTTCATAGCAGGCCGTCAAGAAGCCGATGGCCAGCCGGTCATTGCTGCACAGGACAGTGTTCGTTGTCAGTTTGCCCGTGTCGATGACCTTCAGCGCGCCTTCATAGCCGACCTTCTCAAACGCCCACCCCTCCCCTTCGACGCGCAAAACATTGGGGGTGTGCCCCAGCCGTTCCATCACGGCAATATAACCGTTGCGGCGCTTGTTGGCATTGGGGTTCACGGGCTGCATTTCGAAAAAGCACGGCGGTTCGCCCGTGCGGCACAGATATTGCACAATCTGGTCCACAAATTGCGCGTTATCAGACCCCACAAACGCCTCGCCCACACCTTCGATATAGCTGTCAAACAGCACCGTAGGCACATCGCGGCAGAATTTTTCAATCTTGGCCCTGTCAGACCGCCGCCCCAGCGGTGCCAGCAACACCCCCGCCGGTTTCAGTGACCGCAGACTGTCCAGAATGTCATTCTCCAGCGTCTGATCGCCATGCGCACTGAACAAGATGGGCCAAAACCCTGAATCGATGCAGCGCCGTTCAATGCAGCGCGCGATTTCGGCAAAGAACGGGTCCGCCAGATAGGGCACGACAATTCCGATATTCTTGGTCAGTTTGCG
Organism: Roseinatronobacter sp. NSM; assembly: GCF_052379845.1. Taxonomy (NCBI): domain Bacteria; kingdom Pseudomonadati; phylum Pseudomonadota; class Alphaproteobacteria; order Rhodobacterales; family Paracoccaceae; genus Roseinatronobacter; species Roseinatronobacter sp. NSM. Next base: position 16,615 of record NZ_JBQTCF010000018.1, read on the forward strand.
GTTCTGGTTGACCGCAAAAATATTCGGCCGGTAATCATGCTGCGCAAGCGCCTGTTCGATACGCTCGCGCGTGGATCTGCGCACGCTTTCGGGGTCGTTGAAATACTTGGACACAGTCGGGCGTGAAATGCCGGTAAGACGGGCGAATTCTTCCATGTTTTTAATTTTGCTCATGGGTGTGTCACGCCTTCGTTCCCTGCTGAAGTGGCCGCGCCCCAAGGAGTGGCGCAAGACCTGACCAAAAGAAAAGTTTTACACGCGCAAAGCACGAAACTTGACAATACGCGCATGTGTCAAGATTGGTCAACACATGACATGCCCCTGCCCGCAGTGCAGGCTGTCACGCAAACCGGCCCATAGCCAGCACCTGCCCCAGAAGCGGATTCGGAAAGCGGCGTTTGCGGGTGACAGCCAGAAAATATTCGCGCAGCCCCTCCAGTTGCGCCGCTTCGCGCAAACTGCCCGCCGCCAGTTCATCGGCCACCACGATGGGCGGAATGACTGCAAGCCCCGCGTTTTCGCGCGCCAGCAGGCGCAGCATGGCCATGTCATCGGCTTCGGCGGCAATGGCAGGCACAACCCCCAGACGCGCGGCCAGCGCATCAAACCCCGCACGCAAGGCGGTGTCGGGGGTGGGCAGGATCAGCGGTTCATTAGCCAGCAAGTCCTGTATGGGCCGCGCCCGCAGACCAACGCGCGCAGGCGTTCCAATCAGGCTGACGGGCTGTTGGGCCAGCGAATTGACCAGCCACGGGCTGTTGGCATCCTGCGCGGGGGGGGCATTGGTCAGAACCACATCCAGCGCCAGCGTTTCCAGCCCACGCAGAAGTTCCGCCTGCGAGCCAGACCGCACAATCACCTCCACATCGCTGCGCCCGATCAGGGGGCGCAGAAACTGCATCTGGAAGTTGCGCGACAAGGTGGCAAGCGCCCCCACACGCAGCGCGCGCCGCGCTGTGCCGGTCTGGCGCAAGGTGGCGGTCAGGTCATCTGCGGTGCGGAAAATCGCCTCGGCATGGTCCAGCGCGATCTGGCCCGCTTCTGTTAGGTGCAGCCCGCGCCCGCGCCGTTCAAACAGGTCATGGCCCAGCGACGCTTCCAGCGCGCGTATCTGTGTGGACAGCGCCGATTGCGACAGGTTCAGCACGCGCGCGGCCCCCGTCAGCGTGCCATCCGTTGCCACCGCGCGGAACAAACGCAGGTGATGCAGGTTAAGTGCAGCCATTCTTTCACCAAATAGAACGATCTGCGCTAAAATATGTAATTTTATAGAAGCAACGCAAGCGGTATCTGGCCGGTATCACTTATGGAACAGGATTTCGCTGATGATGACATTTCTGCCCCTGCCGGTTTTTGCCCCTGTTTTGTTGCTGGCCGTCGCCGCATTGGCGGCGCGCGTGCCGGGCCGACGCCCCCGCAAATTGCCTGTCCTTGCCGAAGCGGCGGCCTTTGGCGCCGTGGTGCTGGCCCTTGGCGGGGTGGCGCAATTGCTGGCAGGCGGGCCGGTTCGCATGGGCCCTGATGGTGGCTTGTTCGCCCTGCAGCTGGATGCCATCAGCGCGACCATGTGCCTGTTGGTGGCATTCGTGGGCTGGGTCGTCACGCGCTATTCGCGCAGCTATCTGGACGGCGAAGCGCGCGAAGGCAGCTTTCACGGGTTGATGCTGGCCACATTGGCGGCGGTTCTGGTGCTGGTGCAATCGGGCAGTTTGCTGGTTCTGGTGCTGGCCTCGGTGGCGGTGGGGCAAGGGTTGCGGCATTTGCTGCTGTTCTATCCCGACCGCCCCGAGGCCCGGCGCGCGGCGGCGAAGTTTTCGCTGTGCTGGGGGGCGGGTGATGCGGCGCTTCTGCTGGCTGCGGGGCTGCTATGGGCCGCGTTCGGCACGACGGAATTTGCCGCGCTGGCCATGCAGGCGGGCAGCGGCGCCCCCTTGCCGATGGCGGCGGGGGTCGCAACGGGCCTGCTGGTGCTGGCAGCGGCGGTCAAGACAGCGGCATTTCCGCTGCATGGCTGGCTGACCGAGGTGATGGAAGCGCCCACCCCCGTTTCCGCCCTGCTGCATGCGGGCATCATCAACGCGGGCGGGTTCATGCTGATCCGCATGGCCGATGTGCTGCAGGCCAGCCCGTCCGCCATGGCGGCGCTGGTCATGTTGGGCGGGTTCACGGCGCTGTTCGGGGCAGTGGTCATGCTGACGCAAAGCGCTGTCAAGACGGGGCTGGCATGGTCCACCGTGTCGCAAATGGGGTTCTTGCTGCTGCAATGCGGGCTGGGCCTGTGGGCGCTGGCCTTGCTGCATATCGTGGCGCATTCCCTGTATAAGGCGCATGCGTTTCTGGCATCGGGCGGGGCGGTGGCGCAGGTGGCCCAAATCCGCAAACCCGGCCCGGTGGCCGTGCCGGGCGGCGGGGCGGTGCTGCGGGCCTTCGGTCTGGCGCTGTTGCTATATGCGGGGGTAGCCACGGGGTTTGCCGTGCTTTGGGGGGCAAAATCGCCGCAGGCGCTGGCGCTTGGCGCGATCCTCATCTTCGGCGTGGCCTATCTTATTGCGCAGGGTCTGGCCGATACAGCGCCCAGGGCGCTCAGCCTGCGCACCATTTCCGCCGCCTGTGGCGCAGCCATCGCTTATTTCTGGTTCCACCTTGCCGCTGGCGCTGTCTGGGGCGCGCATCTGCCCGCGCCGCCGGTTGCTGGCCCGCTGGAATGGGCCTTGATCACGCTTGCCATCCTGACCTTCGGGGTGGTGGCAGTGGCGCAGGCGCTGTTCCCCATCTGGGCGCATCATCCTGCGGCAGCGGGATTGCGGGTGCATCTGGCCAATGGCCTGTATCTGAATGCAGTGCTTGACCGGATGATCGGCGGGTTGCAGCTGACGCGGCAGCAATAATTTTTCAACATTTGACCTAAGGATACCCATCAGATGTTCGTAAAACATGCAGAAATCAAACCTGACCGCATTGCCGCCCTGTTGGGCGCGGCCGAAGCGGCAGCGCGGGCCATTCCGCCGGCCTTTCCGCTGGATGCCACAGTGGCGGTCAACCCGTTCATGGGACAGGCCCATATGGACCTTGCCACCACACAGGCCAGACTGGCCCGCGTGGCGGGGGTGCGGCTGACGCAAACACGCGCTGACTATGCGGCGCAGATTGCCGATGGCACCATCAGCGATGCAGACCTGCAGGCGGCATTGCTGGCCTGTGACAGCGCGGAGAAGCCTGCCGATCTGGCGGGTCTGAAGGCAGATCTGGCCGCCCCGGCCCCCGCAGCGCCCCGCGCCCTGCCCACACTGGCCCATCACGCGGCGCAAGCCAGCGGCACCGACTGGCCCGCGATCATCGCGCGGACCTTCGGGCTATGGGCGGCGGGGCATTTCGAACGCGGCCAGGCCCTGTGGACCCCCGCACCGGGCAAGGATGCCTTCACTGCGTGGCGCGACTGGGCGAGCCATGACCTGACGCCCGAAATTTCGGGGTTGGCGGGGTTTTGCGCCCATGTTGCGGCTGCACCCGACACGGCGGAACGCGCGATCCTGCGCGCCTGCGATGCGCTGGCCATCCCGGAAGGGGGGGCGGAAACCCTGTTTCACCGCCTGTTGATGGATCTGGGCGGCTGGTCGCAACATGCGCGCTGGCTGTTGTGGCGCGCGGAACTGGCGGGCGGCACCGACAGCACATTGACCGACCTTCTGGCCATTCGCCTGATCTGGGAAGAAGCGCTGCTGGCCCATGCGCCCGACCTGGCAACTGCATGGATGGTCACCTGCGCGGACCATGCCACCCCCGTGGCCGCGCAATCCGGCCATATCGTGGATGCAATCCTGCAAGAGGCCGCTGAACGCGCCTATCAGCGCAAACTGGCACAGGCACTGACCGGCCCCAAACCCCAGACGGGGCGCGCGGCACTGCAGGCGGCGTTTTGCATCGACGTGCGGTCCGAAGTCTTCCGGCGGCAGCTTGAAAGCGTGAATAACGGCATAGAAACATTTGGATTTGCGGGCTTTTTTGGTCTGCCCCTGGCGCATAAACCCCATGGCACCGATGATATGCAGGCGCATTTGCCTGTGTTGCTGACCCCGTCCATCACGTCTTGCAGCCATGCAGACGCCGCGCACGAAGACAGCGCGCGCATTGGCGCGCGTGCGGTGCGTGCATGGGGCCGGTTTCGTCAGGCGGCGGTGTCATCCTTCGCATTTGTGGAAGCGGCGGGGCCGGTCTATGGCTGGAAACTGGTGAAATCCGCGCTGGCCCGCGCGGCGCACGCGCCCGCACACGGTCCCGCGCCACGTTTTGAAACCCCGCTGGACCCGGGCGAAAAGGCACGCATCGGCGCAACCATCCTGCGCGCCACGAGCCTGCAATCAGACCATGCGCGGCTGGTGCTGCTGCTGGGGCATGGCGCGCAACTGACCAACAACCCCCATTCCAGCGCCTATCAATGCGGGGCCTGCGGCGGACAATCGGGCGAAGTGTCGGCGCGCCTGCTTGCGCAATTGCTCAATGACCCTGAAACGCGCGCAGGGCTGCCTGCGCAGGGACTCACACTGCCCGATGACACGCTGTTTCTGGCGGGCGTGCATGACACGACCACCGACAACGTGGCGCTGTTCCCTGACAGCCCCGCGCCAGACCACCAGAACGACATCGCGCAGGCCCGGGACTGGCTGGCGCAGGCGACAGCTTTGGCGCGGGCAGAACGCGCCCCCCGCCTGCCCCGCGCGACAGCCGCAAACATGACCGCGCGCGCCGCCGATTGGGCCGAAACGCGCCCGGAATGGGGCCTTGCGGGGTGTGCGGCGTTTATCGCCGCGCCGCGCAACGTGACGGCGGGCACTGATCTGGGCGGGCGGGCCTTCCTGCACAGCTATGACTGGACCGCAGATCAGGGGTTTTCCACGCTGGAGCTGATTCTGACGGCACCCGTCGTGGTGGCAAGCTGGATCAGCCTGCAATATTACGCGTCCAGTGTGGCACCAGACGCGTTCGGGGGCGGCAACAAGCTGATCCATAACGTGGTGGGCGGAATCGGGGTTGTGCAGGGCAATGGCGGCATTCTGCGCCCGGGCCTGCCATGGCAGGCCGTCCATGACGGGCAGGCCCTGATTCACACGCCCTTGCGGTTGTCAGTGCTCATCGAGGCGCCCAAAGACGCGATTTCCGATGTGTTGGTGCGCCATGACAGCCTGCGTGCGTTGTTTGACAATGGCTGGCTGCACCTGTTTGCACTGGAAAACGGGCGCGTGCAGGCCCGCTACCGGCCCGGATTGCACTGGCAGGGGGCAAACACACCGGCCTGACCCACCATCAGGTTGACCGCCCCGCCCCCCATCATTACCACTGGGCGCACGCATTAACAGGAGTGCGCGCGCCATGTTCCAAAGCTACGCTGCCACCACCCGCCCCGAAGATGGCCCGCCCCGGCTGCGCGCCTTGCGCCACGCGCTGCAGGGGCACGGGGTGGACGGGTTCATCATTCCCCGCGCCGATGCCCATCAGGGCGAATATGTGGCCGCGTGCGATGAACGGCTGGCATGGCTGACCGGGTTTACCGGGTCGGCGGGGTTTTGCATTGTGCTGCGGGACCGCGCGGGGCTGTTTGTGGACGGGCGCTACCGCGTGCAGGCCCGCTTGCAATGCGCCCCCGATTTGACGCCCGTGAACTGGCCCGAAACCAAACCGGCAGCATGGCTGCGCGACGCCCTGCCTGCGGGGGGCGTTGTGGGCTTTGACCCATGGCTTCATACACCTGATGAAATCGACGCGCTGGAACAGGGCCTGAAGGGCAGCGGCATAGCCCTGCAGCGCATGGACAACCAGATTGACGCGCTGTGGTCCGACCGCCCTGCCCCCCCCACGGCCCCCGCGCGCGCCTATCCCGAAGATCTGGCAGGCGACAGCACGGCCAGCAAGCGGCGCAATTTGGGGGCGGCGCTGGCCGCCAATGGCCAGCGCGCCACAATCCTGACCCAGCCTGACAGCATATGTTGGCTTTTGAACATACGCGGGGCCGACCTGCCGCGCCTGCCAGTGGTTCAGGGGTTTGCGATTGTGCATGATGACGGGCGTGTGGACCTGTTCGCGCCCCCCGCCAAACTGGACGGGCTGGATTTAGGCCATGGCGTGCAAATTCGCCCGCGCGAGGCGTTTGAACCCGCGTTGCGCACGCTGCACGGCCCGGTGCGGCTGGACCGCGCAACTGTGCCGCTGCGGGTGCTGGACATTCTGCGCGACAGCGGCATTGACACCAGCTTCATGCAAGACCCCTGCCTGCTGCCCAAAGCCTGCAAGACCCATGCCGAACTTGCCGGCGCGCGCGCAGCCCATCTGCGCGATGGTGCCGCGATGGTGGAATTCCTGTGCTGGCTGGACGGGCAAGCCGCGGAACTGGTGGCCAATCCCGGCCATGTGCTGCGTGAAATCGACATCGCGCAGCATCTGGAACGCTGCCGCCACGCCACGGGCGCGTTGCAAGACCTGAGTTTTGATACCATCGCAGGGTCTGGCCCGAATGGGGCCATCGTGCATTACCGCGTGACCGAAGACACCAACCGCCGCCTGATTCCCGGCGATCTGATGCTGGTGGATTCGGGCGGTCAGTATCTGGACGGGACAACTGACATTACGCGCACCATCGCCATAGGGCCTGTGGGCCAGTTGGAAGCCGAATGTTTTACCCGCGTGCTGCAAGGCATGATCGCCATTTCACGCGCGCGTTTTCCGCGCGGGGTGACAGGCGGTCATCTGGACGCGCTGGCGCGCTATCCGCTTTGGCTGGCGGGCATGGATTACGACCATGGCACGGGCCACGGGGTGGGCGCGTTCCTGTCCGTGCATGAAGGGCCGCAACGCCTGTCGCGCATTTCGCAAGTGCCGCTGCGCGACGGGATGATCCTGTCCAATGAACCGGGATATTACCGCGAAGGGGCGTTTGGCATACGCATTGAAAACCTTGTCAGCGTGCGCGCGGACCCTGCCCCGCAAGGGGGCGATGCGCGCGACTGGCTGGGATTTGAAACGCTGACACTTGCGCCCATTGATACCCGTCTGGTTGTGCAAGACCAGTTGACCGCAGGCGAACGCGACTGGCTGAACCGGTATCACGCGCGCGTGCGAACATTGCTGCACCCCTTGGTGTCGCGGCGCGCGCGCGACTGGCTGGACAGGGCCTGCACCCCGGTGTGAAACGAATATCCTTGGACAAATTGCGCAGTTTGACTTCTGGCCAAACCCTGCAATAGTGCGCGCGACAGGGACACAACAAGGACAGTCACAGTATGATGCGGCATTTGAAGATTTATCCCGCCGAAGGCACATGGGTGGTGCGCGCCAATGGCGCCGTTATCGGGGAAAGCAACGCAGCGCTGGAATTGATTCAGGGGGATTTTCCTTTCGTCATCTATTTTCCGCGCGAAGATGTCGCTGCAGCGGTGTTGGAACCGTCAGACCGGACGCTGATTTGCGATGATCGCGGGGCGGGCGAATATTATCATGTTTCCAGCCCCGAAGGCTTGTTGCAAAATGCCGCCTACAGCCTGACCGCGCCCAGCGAAGCCGCCGAACAAGTGCGCGGCTATCTGGCGTTCGACGCGGGAAAAGTTACCGTCGAACGGGTCTGACCCCGATGCAGGCCGCATATGACGCCCTGCATACCCTTCTGGGCGAACGGTTTACCACCGGCGCGTCGGACAGGGCCTTGCACGGGCAGTCGGAATCGCATTTCGTGGACATGCCGCCCGATGGCGTGGCCTATCCTGAAACCACCGCCGAAGTGGCGGCAATTGTGTCGATCTGCGCGGCGCATGACCTGCCTGTGATCGGATGGGGGGCAGGAACATCGCTGGAAGGGCACGCACTGGCCCCTCATGGCGGAATTACAGTTGATTTCAGCCGCATGAATGCGGTTTTGCAGGTCAGCGCCGAGGACATGCTGGCAGTCGTCCAGCCCGGTGTGACGCGCGAGGCGCTGAATACGGAATTGCGCGCCACGGGGCTGTTCTTTCCGGTGGACCCCGGCGCGAATGCGTCACTCGGGGGAATGGCGTCAACGCGCGCATCGGGCACCACGGCGGTGCGCTATGGCACCATGCGCCCCAATGTGCTGGCGCTGGAAGTGGTGCTGGCCGATGGGCGCATTGTGCGCACGGGCACATGCGCGCCGAAATCATCCACCGGGTATGACCTGACAGGGCTGTTTGTGGGCGCAGAAGGGACACTTGGCCTGATTACGGAACTGACCTTGCGCCTGCAGGGCCAGCCAGACGGTATTTCGGCGGCCGTCTGTGCCTTCGACGATATGGACGCGGCAACGCAGACTGTCATCATGACCATTCAATCCGGCATTCCCATGGCGCGGATTGAATTCATCGACGCCGCTTTCGTGCGCATTTTCAACGCCCGGCACGGAACGGACATGCCCGAAAAGCCGCATCTGATGGTGGAATTCCACGGCTCAGCCGAAGGGGTGCGCGAACAGGCCGCAAGCTTTGGCGACATCGTGGCCGATATGGGGGGCAGTGCGTTTCAATGGGCCGAAGATCCGCAAGACCGCGCGCGCCTGTGGTCCATGCGCCACAATGCCTACTATGCCGCGCGTGCGGCATGGCCAAACGCCTATGCCATCACAACCGATGTGTGCGTGCCGATTTCGAAACTGGCGCAAGCGGTGCGTGAAACAGCGGATGAGATTGCCGCGTCGGGCATTCCCGGCCCCATTCTGGGGCATGTGGGCGACGGCAATTTCCATGTCCTGTTGTTGCCCGACCGCGAGGATGACGACCAGATTGCCACTGCGGGCGCGCTGGCCCATGCGATGGCGGAACGCGCGCTGCGCCTTGGGGGCACAGTCAGCGGGGAACACGGCATTGGCATGGGCAAGTTGAAATACATGGACCGCGAACACGGCGCGGGCTGGGATGTCATGACCAGCCTGAAGGCGGCGCTGGACCCAAAAGGCATTATGAATCCGGGAAAACTGCTGCGCCAGCCCTGACGCAAACGCGCCCGCGCGGGAATTTGGCCTTTCCCTTGCGCGCCTGTCGTCTTACATGCCCCCCATGAGTGATGAAATGCGCCCCCGTTACTGGGAAACCGTCCCGCTGGACCAGATGACCCCGCAGGAATGGGAAGCACTGTGCGATGGCTGCGGGCGGTGCTGCCTGAACAAGCTGGAAGATATCGACACCGATGAACTGGTGTTCACGCGCGTGGCCTGCAGGTTGTTCGATGATACCACCTGCCGCTGTGCCAAATATGAGATACGCAAGCAGATCGTGCCCGAATGCGTGGTGCTGACCCCCGAAACGCTGACGGACATTGCCTATTGGATGCCTGCGACCTGCGCTTATCGGCGGCTGCACGAAGGGCGCAAGCTGCCGCATTGGCACCCACTGATCACCGGCGATGCGACGACGCCGCATAAGGCGGGAATATCCATGCTGGGGCGCACTGTGTCCGAGGCACAGATACCGCTGGAAGACTGGGAAGACCATCTTCTTGAAGATGACGTGTAGGCCCTGAGCCTGCGTGTGGCGGACAATTCCACAGCGTTACACCGCAACGGGACGAATCCAAAAGGGGGGGTGCCGGGGGCATTCCTTCAGCGTTCCGTTCAAGCCAAAACTATCAACAAAAAGCGCGTGTCATTCTGTTATGCCCGATCCCAAACGCGGATCATCTGCCAACCTTCAGGGAACACATATCTTGCACGGCACAGCGCGCGCCCTAGTTGGCCTTGCGGGTGGGGGTGAAGGGCAGCGGCAGAACGGGCACGCCGTCGTCAAGCAGGGCTTTCGCCTCGCTCAATTGGGCTTCGCCATAGATGGGGCGGTCGGGGATGTCGCCCAGATACATGGCGCGCGCCTGCGACGCGAAATTGTCGCCAACATATTCTGAATGCGCCTCAACATGGGCGCGCAATTCGCGCAGTCTGGCTGCAATCTCGGGGGGGTGGGCCTGCGCGGGGGCAGTGTCGGGCGGCGCAGGCGCTGGCTGCGCGGCCTTTTCGCCTTGCGAAACGGCTGGGGCCATCAGAGCCTTTTCAACCTGCGTTCCGCCACAAACGGGGCACGCGACTAGCCCGCGCCGTTTCAGCCCGTCAAACGCCGCGCCGGATTGAAACCAGCTTTCAAAACGGTGATCCTGCGCACATCGAAGCGAAAATCTGATCATTCTCTGCGACCTTCACGACCCATGTGGCCTAGTTAAACGCTGCCAAGCCTAATTCAAGGCGAAACAGCTTGTCACGGGGACGAACAGCCCTAATTTTCACCCATAACCTTAAAGGTGACATGATGCGCGCAGTGATGCTGTTTTTTCTTGGCGTGGTTTTGGCACTTCCTGCATATGCCTTCAGGTTCACGGGGCTTGATGGCAAGGCCATAGACCTGCTCGATTGGCGCGGTCAGCCGGTTCTGGTGGTGAACACCGCGTCCCTGTGCGGGTTCACGCGCCAATATGGGGATATGCAGGCGCTCTATGAACATTACGGTCCGCGTGGTCTGGTCGTGCTGGCCATCCCGTCCGATGATTTCCGGCAGGAATTGTCCAGCAACGCCGAGGTGGCCGATTTTTGCCGTGTGCAAACCGGACTGACATTTCCCATTACCGAAATCACGCCTGTGCGCGGGCCGGATGCGCACCCGTTCTATCGCTGGCTGGCAACCGCGCATGGCGCAGTGCCCGCATGGAATTTCAACAAGGCGCTGATTGGTCCTGATGGCACATTGCTGGGGTTCTGGGGGTCGGGCACGCGCCCCAATGCGCGCGCTATCACCCGCCAAATCCGCGCCGCCCTGCCATGACGCCGGTTTTCATCGGGTCGGGCATTTATCGCGGGTCCAGCTACGGGGCGTGGCACCCGTTGCATATTCCGCGCGTGTCCACTGTCATGGACCTGTCGCGTGCGCTAGGGTGGCTGCCGCAGGCGCAATACCGCACCAGCCCGCGCGCCAAGCCTGAAGCACTGCACTTGTTCCATACGCCGGACTATATCGCGGCGCTGATGCAGGCGGAAGCCAGCCAAACTGTAGATGACGCGATACGCACGCGCCACGGGCTAGGCACAACGGCCAATCCTGTCTTTGGTGAAATGTTCCGCCGCCCTGCTACAGGCGCAGGCGGGGTCATGCTGGCAGCCGAGCTGCTGCGCGGGGGCGGTGTGGTGCATGTGCCCGGTGGTGGCACCCATCACGCGATGGCCGACCGCGCCAACGGGTTTTGCTACCTGAATGATCCGGTGCTGTGCCTGTTGTCGCTGCGGCACATGGGGCTGTCGCGCATTGCCTATGTCGATATTGACGCCCATCATTGCGACGGGGTGCAGGATGCATTGTCGGGTGCCGCTGACATGCTGATGATTTCCGTTCATGAGGACGGGCGATGGCCCGGCACCGGCGCGCTGCACGATGATGGCGGCGGGCGGGCGCTGAACCTGCCCGTGCCGCGCGGGTTCAATGACAGCGAAATGCGCCATATTCTGCACCGGCTTATCCTGCCGGTTCTGGACAGGTTCGCCCCGCAAGCGGTGGTGTTGCAATGCGGGTCCGACGCCATAGAGGAAGACCCGCTGTCGCGGCTGGCCTTGTCCAACAACGCCCATGTGGAAACCGCACTGGCCTTGCGCGATATCGCCCCGCGCCTGATTGTTCTGGGGGGTGGCGGCTATAACCCGTGGTCGGTCGCGCGCTGCTGGACGCGGGTGTGGGGCGCGCTGAATGGCCACCGTGCAGATGGCCCCCTGCCCGGCCCCGCGCAGGATATTTTGCGCGCACTGGACTGGAACCGGCGCAGCACCGGGCGCAGACCGCAGGACCATTGGCACAGCACGCTGAACGACCCGCCCCGCAATGGCCCCGTGCGCCCCGAAATCCGCGACCGCGCAGCCCATCTGCGCGCGCGGTTTGACGCTACGTCACCATATTCGCGGCGCAATGGATCGCAGGGCCGGAAAAAAACCGCCCAAAGCGCCGTTCCAACCCCATAGGCCACCTTGCGCAACCCCCTGCACACGCCTATGAAGTGGCGCGAAAACCGTGTGGGGGGGGGTCGGCCAATGCCGCTTCTGGTAATGAAATTCGGCGGCACCTCGGTTGCGGATCTGGATCGGATTCGCAACGCGGCGCAAAAGGTCAAGGCAGAGGTCGCGCGCGGCTATGACGTGATCGTCATCGTCTCGGCCATGTCGGGCAAGACCAACCAGCTTGTGGGTTGGGTCAATGAAACCTCGCCGCTGTATGACGCGCGCGAATATGATGCCGTGGTCAGTTCGGGCGAGAATGTGACTGCGGGCCTGATGGCGCTGACGCTTCAGGAAATGGATGTGCCCGCGCGCAGCTGGCAGGGCTGGCAAGTGCCCATCCAGACCACAAGCCAGCACGGTGCCGCGCGGTTTGTCGATATTCCACGCGCCAATCTGGACGCAAAATTTGCCGAAGGCTTCAAGGTTGCCGTGATCGCGGGCTTTCAGGGTGTCAGCGCGGAAGGGCGCATCACCACATTGGGGCGCGGCGGGTCGGACACCACCGCAGTGGCCTTTGCTGCGGCGTTTGACGCGGAACGCTGCGACATTTACACTGATGTGGACGGCATTTACACCACCGACCCGCGCATCACGTCCAAGGCGCGCAAGCTGGACAAGATCAGCTTTGAGGAAATGCTGGAATTGGCCAGCCTTGGCGCGAAAGTGCTGCAAACCCGGTCGGTCGAGTTGGCGATGCGCTATAAGGTGCGGCTGCGTGTGCTGTCATCTTTCGATGATACGAATGACCAATCAGGAACCCTGGTCTGTGATGAGGATGAAATCATGGAATCGAAAGTTGTGTCTGGCGTGGCCTATAGCCGCGAAGAAGCCAAGCTGACCCTTGTCACTGTCGAGGACCGCCCCGGCATTGCCGCCGCCATTTTCGGCCCCCTGTCCGAAGCGGGCGTCAATGTGGACATGATTGTTCAGAATATTTCGGAACAGAATTACAAGGGCCGCGAAAAACCAGTCACTGACATGACATTTTCCTGCCCCGTCGAACAGGTTGCCCGCGCGCGCAAGGCGCTGGAAACCGCGCGCGATGCCGGGTCCATCAGCTATGACGCGCTGGAAATCGACGAAGATGCGGCGAAGGTGTCAGTTGTGGGAATTGGCATGCGCAGCCATGCCGGTGTGGCCGCGCGCATGTTCCGCGCGCTTGCCGAGGAAGGTGTCAATATCAAGGTCATCGCGACATCGGAAATCAAGATTTCCGTGCTGATCGACAGAAAATATATGGAACTGGCTGTTCAGGCCCTTCATGATGCGTTTGAACTGGACAAAGCGGGCTGAGACACAGCCCGCAACAACTTGGAGGGGCCATGCCCCACAGAACACAGACAGACAGCCGAATGCTGTTGCGTCGGTTGCGCGACACCCTTGCGCAAGGAAGCCCCGGACAGGAGCGGCTTGACCGCATCACAACCATTATCGCCGAATCAATGCGCACGGATGTGTGTTCGGTCTATCTGTTCCGCGACCCTGACACGCTGGAATTATGCGCAACTGAAGGGCTGAAACCGGAATCAGTGCACCACACCCGGTTGCGCCTGGGCGAAGGGCTGGTGGGCAAATCCGCGCGGCTGGCACGGCCCATCAACACGGCCAATGCCCCCGCTGAACCCGGCTTTCGCTACATGCCCGAAACCGGCGAAGATGTGTTCACGTCGTTTCTGGGGGTTCCCATACAGCGCCTTGGCGAACGTCTGGGCGTTCTGGTCGTGCAGTCGCGCGAATCGCGCCTGTATTCCGAGGATGAGATTTACGGCCTTGAAGTCGTGGCCATGGTGCTGGCGGAAATGACCGAGCTGGGCGCGTTTGTCGGTATGTCCGCGGATATGCCTTCACCCCACATGAGTCAGGCTGTCTTGCATGGCATTCCCGCCCAGGAAGGCGAGGCCGAGGGCCATGTCTGGTTGCACCAGCCGCGCGTGGTCATCACCAATCTGGTCAATGATGATTCCGAAGCCGAGTTGGAGCGCCTGAACCAAGCCGTCAATGCGCTGCGCGTCTCCGTCGATGACATGCTGGCCGCGACCCGTTCGCGCGACAAGGAACATACCGAAGTGCTGCAGACATACCGCATGTTTGCGCATTCGCGCGGCTGGCTGAAACGTATGGAAGAAGACATACGCCTTGGCCTGTCCGCAGAAGCCGCCGTCGAGAAGGAACAATCCGAAGCGCGCGCGCGGCTGGAAACTGTGCCCGATGCCTATTTGCGCGACCGGCTGCATGATCTGGACGACCTGTCAAACCGCTTGCTGCGCATCCTCACCGGACAGGGGCAGGAAACCGGCGCCGCGATGCCCGAACGCCCCATTCTGGTGGCGCGCAATATCGGGCCGGGGGAATTGCTGGAATATGGCCGCAACCTGCGCGGTGTGGTGCTGGAAGAAGGGTCCGTGGGCAGCCATGCCGCCATTGTGGCGCGCGCGCTGGCCATTCCGCTGGTTATCAACGCAGCGCGCATCACCACCGAGGCGCTGAATGGCGACCATATTCTGGTGGATGGCACCGAAGGCGTCGTGCATCTGCGCCCTGATGACAGCATCAGCGCGGCCTTCCGCGACAAGATGGCAATGCAGGCCAAGGCACAGGAACGCTATGCCAGCCTGCGCGACAAACCGGCCATGGCGCTGTGCGGCACGCATATCAGGCTGAAAATGAATGCGGGCCTGATGGCTGATTTGCCATCCCTGCCCAGTTCCGGCGCCGAGGCCGTGGGCCTGTTTCGCACCGAACTTCAGTTCCTGATCCGTGACAAAATGCCCAAACGGTCGGAACTGGTGGCCAATTACACCCGCGTTCTGGATGCTGCAGGGGACAAGAAGGTGTATTTTCGCACGCTAGACATAGGGTCTGACAAGGTCATGCCCTATATGAAGCGCCCTGATGAGCCTAACCCGGCCATGGGCTGGCGCGCGCTGCGCGTGGGGCTGGACAAACCCGGTGTGCTCCGCATGCAGTTGCAGGCGCTGATCCGCGCAGCGGCAGGCCGCCCGCTAAGCGTGATGTTTCCGCTGGTCGCGCAAGCCGGCGAATTTGACCGCGCGCGCGATGTCTTGATGCGCGAACTGGACCGCGAACGCCGGCTGGGACATGTGCTGCCCGCCAAGGTGGATGTGGGCACCATGCTGGAAACCCCGTCCCTGGCCTTTGCGCCAGACAGTTTTTTCCAGAATGTGGATTTCATTTCGATTGGCGGAAACGACCTGAAGCAGTTTTTCTTCGCTGCTGATCGTGAAAACGAACTGGTGCGGCGCAGATATGACACACTGAACCTTAGTTTTCTGACATTCCTTCAGCATATTGTGGACCGTTGCCACAATGCGGGCACGGACCTGTCCTTTTGCGGCGAGGATGCGGGCCGCCCGCTGGATGCGCTGGCTTTTGCGGGGATCGGCATTCAGGCGCTGTCCATGCGCCCTGCATCTGTCGGGCCGGTAAAATCGCTTATCCGGCGCGTCAACCTGAATGAAGTTGCAGAACTGATTGCCCGCTGCAAGGCGCGCGGGTTGGAAAGCGCGCGCCCTGCCCTGCTGGATTATGTGGCGTCACTGCCCTGACAGCTGCAGCTACGAGGCGACAGGGCTGGCGGAGTGTCATATTTGACGACCTCCCCGCGCACATCGTCCCACCCCCCCGGCACCAGTGCCAGCGCCAGAATGCGCGCGGGGTTTGTGGGGGGCGGCATATGCACCCCGTCCAGACGCTGGAAACCGAAACGCCGATAATAGGGTTCATCGCCCACCAGCAACACCCGCGCCCAGCCCAGTTGCGCGGCGCGCGACAGGCTTTCGCGCATCAGCCAGCCGCCAAGCCCTTCGCTTTGATGGGTAGGGTGCACGGCGATAGGGCCAAGAAGCAACACGTCATGGCCCCCAATGCGCACAGGCCAAAACCGGATTGCGGCCGCAACCCCGCTTTCATCGCGCAGCAACAGGCACAGCTTGGCCACCGGCGCCACACCGTCGCGCAGGCGGTAAGATGACAGCGCTTCGCGGCCCGGCGCGAAGCACAGGTCATAAAGGGCCTCGACCTCCCACCAATCCGCATTAGTTTCCCGAAGTAACTGCATCATCTGTTCCCTGCGCCATCAGCGCTGGCCGCGGCCCTAGCATGCCGCTAGACTGGGCGCAAATAGACAAGAGGCTTGATTTGTTTTACGAACCCCGCAACGGCCACGGTTTGCCGCATAACCCGTTCAACGCCATCGTTACCCCCCGCCCCATTGGCTGGATTTCCACGCGCGGGCGCAATGGGCAGGACAATCTTGCACCCTATTCGTTTTTCAACGCGGTCGCGTATGAACCGCCCCAAGTGATGTTCGCATCCACCAGCGCCAAGCCCGACCGCGACGGAACCAAGGACAGCGTGGCGAATATACGCGACACAGGGGTGTTTTGCGTCAACATTGTGGAACATGCCGCGCGCGATGTCATGAACACCACCTCTGGCCCCTGGCCACGTCAGGTTGATGAATTCCAGCAAGCGGGCATCGCGCGCGCGCCCTGCCAGATGATTGACGCCACGCGCGTGGCAAACGCTCCTGCCGCGCTGGAATGCCGCCTGACCCAGATTGTCACACTGGCCGGACAGGCGAATTTTCTGGTCCTGGGCGAAGTCGTCGGGGTGCATATGCGCGATGATTGCATGGTGGATGGCCTGTTTGACATCACCAGTTTCAAACCGCTGGCGCGCTGCGGATACCGTGATTACGCCGTGGTGGAACAGGTGTTCAGCCTGAAGCGGCCGGGAGAGTAGCAGCAGAGGGGCTGCCCTACGCCCCGGTCAGGCCAGCCATTCGCTGAATTCATCTGTCACGGTGGCGTAGATATCGCGCTTGAATGGCACGATTTCCGCCAGCATGTCTTGCGCCGCAATCCAGCGCCATTGCGAAAATTCAGGGTGTTGGGTCTGGATGTTGATCTGATCATCACGGCCTGTGAACCGCATCAGGAACCAGCGCTGTTTCTGCCCGCGATAGCGCCCCTTCCAGATGCGCGGCACAATGTCATGTGGCAGGTCATAGGCCAGCCAGTCCCGCGTTTGCGCCAGCGGCACCACCAGATCAGGGGTGACGCTGATTTCTTCGTTCAATTCGCGCAAGGCGGCCACATCGGGGGCTTCGCCTGCGTCAATGCCGCCCTGCGGCATTTGCCAGGCGGGGATCGCGCTATCAAGGCGTTGGGCTGCAAAAATCAACCCCTCGCCGTTTATCAGCATGATCCCCACGCAGGGACGGTACGGCAGCTGCGCAATCTGTTCGGGCGTCATGGCGGATGTTTACCGCCCGTTCAGCGCAGTCAGACCACGCAGGATATCCAGCGCATAGGCCAGTTGGTAATCATCCTGACGCAGGCGCGCGACATCTTCGGCCTGTCTGCGCTCATCCTCCAGCTGGCGGCGTTCGTCATCGGTGATGTCACTGTTGTCCAGACGCCCGCGCAAGTCATTTTCCGACCGGGTGCGGGGCGCTTCGGCCTGTGTTTCCTCAATCGGTTGGCGGCGGGGTTGTTCAACAACAATGTCAGGGGACACGCCCAGCGCCTGAATGGACCGCCCCGACGGGGTGTAATAGCGCGATGTCGTCAACCGTATTGCGCCATCCCCACGCAGGGGCACCACTGTCTGAACCGACCCTTTGCCAAAACTGCGCGTGCCCACCACAATGGCGCGGCGGTGGTCCTGCAGCGCGCCCGCCACAATTTCGGATGCCGAGGCAGAGCCGGAATTGATAAGAACAACCATCGGCTTGCCCTCGATCAGGTCACCGCTTTGGGCGTTGAACCGCTCACCCGCGCCTTCATTGCGGCCACGAGTCGATACAATCTCGCCCTGATCAAGGAATGCGTCGGACACACGGATGGCCTGTGTCAGCAAACCGCCGGGATTGTTGCGCAGATCCAGCACAACGCCGCCCAGTTCATCCAGCCCGCCCAAATCATCAATTGCGTCCTGCAACCCGTCGCGCAGGTTGGGGAAGGTTTGTTCGTTGAAGGTGGTCACACGCAAGATCACGTTATTGCCTTCGGTGCGCACGCGCACGGCCTGCAGGCGGATTGTGTCGCGGATGATGGACAGATCAAACGGTTCGCTCACACCCTCTCGGATGACCGTGATGATGATTTCGGACCCCACTGGCCCGCGCATCAGGTCAACAGCTTGCGACAGGTTCAGGCCCATCAGCGCCTCGCCATCGACATGGGTAATCAGATCGCCCGGTTCCACGCCCGCCTGGTCGGCGGGGGTGCCGTCCATGGGGGTGACAACCTTGATGAACCCATCTTCCTGCGTCACCTCTATGCCCAGCCCGCCAAAGGAACCGCGCGTCTGGGTGCGCATGTCGTCAAAATCATCTGGTGGCAGATAGCCCGAATGCGGGTCCAGCGATGTCAGCATGCCATTAATGGCCGCTTCGATCAGTTGTGCGGTTTCCACATCATCCACATACTGGTTGCGGATGCGTTCGAACACATCACCGAACAGGTCAAGCTGTTCATAGACCGAACTGGTCTGACCACGTTCCTGTGCCAGCAGCGGGGCTGCAACCTGGGTGGCCAGCACCACACCCGCAAGCGCACCGCCGAATCCTGCCACAACGTAACGTTTCATGCTTTTGATCCTATTCTGGTTCCTGCCGCCCAGTGAATGCGAACCATGGCTCGGGGTCAATGGGGTTCGCGCCGTCTCGAATCTCAAAATAGAGTGTTTGACTGCGGGTTCCAGTGCCCGCGCCTGTGGAATTTTCTGCAGGCATGGTTCCCAGGGGGGCATTGCGGGGCAGAATTTCGCCGGTTTCCACCATCAGCGCGCCCAGCCCGACAAAAACCATCAGCTTGTCTTCTGCAGGTTCCAGTATGACCGCGTTGCCCTGCCCTGCCAGCGCGCCTGCATAGCGCACAGTGCCCGACCACGGGGCGGTGACCAGTGCATCGGGCGTTGTGGCCAGAACCAGCCCTGCGCGCGAAATGCCTGCCGCATCGGGCTGGTTGAACCGGCGCAAGACCGTTGCGCGCACAGGCAGGTCCAAGGTGCCATATGCCGCCGCAAGACCCGCCACAGGCGTGGTTCCCAACGCGGACCCGCCTTGCGCCAGTTCGGCGGCGAATTCATCCAGCGTTGCGGCATCCTGCGCCAGCATTTGCAGGCGGTCGGGGTCATCGACAAGCCGTTTGGGCAGCGGGCCGCGTTCGGAAATGGCCTGTGCAAGGGCCACGCGGGCGTCCTGCGCGGTGCCAAGGCCCTGTTCCAACGCCAAAAGCCCGTATTGCCGCGCGCGGCGCAGGGCGCGCAATTCCTGCAATTCGTCGCGCAGCGCGCCGACTTCAGCCCCCATGGCTGGCGCCATGTCGCCCAAAAGCTGCGCGGCGCGCGCAGCTTCCAGCGCGCCGGACGGGTGCACAAGCGCAGTGTTGGCATCCAGACTGTCAGTTGCCATCAATACTGCCAGCAACCGCGACAGGTCACTGCCCCGCGCAGAAAAGACCCGCGCCAGCGCCGTTTCGCGCAACTGCACATCGCGCAACCCTTCGCGCAAGGCGACCATGCCATCCTCATAGGCCTGAATGGTCACACCAAGGGCTGCAATCCGGTCACTGCCCGAACTGGCCTGCCGCAAATGATCCCCCGCATCCAGCAAGGCCTGCGCGGCCGCCATCGCGCGGTCTGCGGGGTCTGCCAGCCCGGTGGCGGGCGCGCCAAGCGCAAGCCCTGCCGCAATCAGGGCTGCGCGAATCATTGCCGCGCGATCAGGCTTTTGCCCGTCATTTCGGGCGGGGTGGGCAGGCCCATCAGGTCCAGCACTGTGGGCGCGACATCTGCCAGTCGCCCGGCGCGCAACCTGGCCCCCGCTGGCCCGCCAATCAGCACCACAGGCACAGGGTTCAGCGTATGCGCCGTATGCGGACCGCCGGTTTCCGGGTCGATCATCATTTCGCAATTGCCATGATCTGCTGTCAGCACCATGGCCCCCCCTGCAGCGGCAAGCGCATCGAGCGTGGCACCAAGGCCCGCATCCACGGCCTCAACCGCACGGATGGCCGCGCCCAGATCACCCGTATGCCCCACCATGTCAGGGTTGGCGAAATTCACGACGATCAAATCATAGCCCGCGCCAATAACCTCGACCAGTTTCTGTGTCACCTGTGGCGCAGCCATTTCGGGTTGCAGATCATAGGTTGCCACTTTCGGGCTGGAAGGCATGAAGCGGTCTTCGCCCGCTTCGGCACCTTCCTTGCCGCCATTCAGAAAAAAGGTGACATGGGGGTATTTCTCAGTCTCGGCCAGACGAAACTGGCGCAGCCCATGTGCGCCAATCCATGCGCCAAGCGTGTTCACGATTTTGCGTTTGGGGAAGGCTGCGGACATGAACGCATTATGCGAATCCGAATATTCGACCATGCCGAGAGCCGCACACCATTGAGGGGGGGTGGCGCGGTCAAAGCCGCTGAAACTGGGCGCGGCCAGCGCGGCCAGAATTTCGCGGGCACGATCAGCGCGGAAATTCAGGCAAAACAACCCATCCCCCGCCCGCGCGCCCAGATAGCCGGGCAGCACTGTGGGCGCGATGAATTCATCATGCTCATTGCGGGCATAGGCTTCGGTCACGGCCAGTGCGGCAGTTGCAGCGCGCAGCCCTTCGGCACGCATGATGGCGTCATATGCGCGCTGCACACGGTCCCACCTGTTATCGCGGTCCATGGCCCAATACCGCCCGATGACCGTGCCAATACTGGCCCCCTGCGGCAGGCTGGCTTGCAAGTCATCCATAAAAGGCACGGCCGATTGCGGTGCTACGTCGCGCCCGTCAGTGATGGCATGCACCACGACGGGCACACCGGCAGCGCAGATCGCGGCAATTGCCGCTTTCAGATGGGTGATATGGCCATGCACCCCCCCATCCGAGACAACACCGAGCAGATGCGCGGTTCCCTTGCTGGCCTGCATTTTTTCGATGAAGGCCAGCAGCCCGCTGTTCTGCGCGAAACTGCCATCTTCCAGCGCAAGATCGATCTGCCCCAGATCCATGGCAACCACACGGCCCGCGCCGATATTGGTATGGCCCACTTCGGAATTGCCCATCTGACCGCTGGGCAGGCCCGCATCGGGGCCATGGGTGACAAGGGTGGCGTTGGGGCATTCGCGCATGACACGGTCAAAATTCGGCGTGTTGGCCTGTGCCACTGCGTTGCCCGCAATCTGGGGGTTCAGGCCCCACCCATCAAGAATGCACAAAACGACAGGTCTGGTCATGACGTTCCCTTTTCCCGGGTGTCGGGCCGAAGGCAGGGCGCCTTCGGCGAGAGAGTATTTTTGGCAAGATGAAACAGGACTGCGATCAGCCCTTCAGCCGCCGGTTGCGCGCTGCAAGCAATTTCAGACGCAGCGCATTCAGCTGGATGAAGCCCGCTGCATCCTTCTGGTCATACGCGCCTGCATCATCTTCAAAAGTGACATGCGCTTCTGAATACAGGCTGTGATCGGACCAGCGCCCGACTGTGCGCACAGACCCTTTGTACAGTTTCAACCGCACAGTGCCAGTCACATGTTCCTGACTTTTGTCAATGGCGGCCTGCAGCATGTCACGTTCGGGGGAGAACCAGAACCCGTTATAGATAAGTTCCGCGTAGCGCGGCATCAGGCTGTCTTTCAGGTGGCCCGCGCCGCTGTCGAGCGTGATCTGTTCGATTCCGCGATGCGCTTCCAACAAGATGGTGCCGCCCGGTGTTTCATAGATCCCGCGCGATTTCATGCCCACAAAGCGGTTTTCCACGAAATCCAGCCGCCCGATTCCATGTTTGCGGCCATACTCGTTCAGCGCGGTCAGAAGGGTGGCGGGCGACATTGAAGCGCCGTTGATCGCGGTCGCATCGCCCTTGTTGAACGTGACTTCGATGAATTCGGGTGTGTCGGGCGCATCTTCGGGGTTTACGCTGCGCTGATAGACGTAATCGGGCGCGTCCTCGGCGGGGTTTTCCAGAACCTTGCCTTCTGAGGATGTGTGCAGCAGGTTGGCATCCACGCTGAAGGGCGCTTCGCCGCGCTTGTCCCTGGCGATGGGGATCTGGTTGGCTTCTGCGAATTCCAGCAGCTTGGTGCGCGATGTCAGGTCCCATTCGCGCCAGGGCGCAATCACCTTGATATCGGGGTTCAGCGCGTAGGCCGCCAGTTCAAAACGCACCTGATCATTGCCCTTGCCGGTTGCGCCATGCGCCACCGCATCTGCGCCGGTGGCTTCGGCGATTTCCACAAGGCGTTTGGAAATCAGCGGGCGCGCGATAGAGGTGCCCAGCAGATATTGCCCTTCATACAGAGCATTGGCGCGGAACATGGGGAAGACGAAATCGCGCACGAATTCTTCGCGCAGATCCTCGATAAAGATGTTTTCTGGCGCAACACCCAGCAATTCGGCCTTTTTGCGCGCGGGGTCCAGTTCCTCACCCTGCCCCAGATCGGCGGTGAAGGTCACGACTTCGCAGTCATATTCGGTTTTCAACCATTTCAGGATGATCGAGGTATCCAGCCCGCCGGAATAGGCAAGCACGACTTTCTTGGGGGCATTGGGTTTGGCGCACATGACGGCAACTCCGGTTGGATGGGTGGTTTTGCTTTCGTCTATTGGCTTTGGCGCAGTGCTGCAAGAGTGGAGGGGGTTATGCTGCGCCACAGATGTGATATGCCTAGATGCAAAGCGGGCTGTCGGAGGTCATATGCAAAACCGTCTGGACCTATTGCGCGGGGTCATTCATCCATGGCACCATGACCATTTCGGGCATATGAACGTCCGCCATTACGCGCCGTTTTTTGATGATGCCTGCTATCACATGTGGACCGCGCTGGACCTGCCTTATAGCCGGATGTTGACGGAGCACGCGGTGCACACAGTCACGGCGCAGGCAACAACGCGGTTTGTTCAGGAATTGCAGGCGGGTGACCTGATCATGATTGATGGCGCGGTGGCGCGTATTGGCACCAAAAGCTGCGCCTTCCATCTGCGCATGCTGCATGCAGATACGGGCGCATTGCACGCCACATGTGACGTTGTCGAGGTGTTTTTCGACCCCAAAACCCGCGCATCCGCCCCGATGCCCCGGCATATCCGCGAGAAGCTGCAACGCTGGCTGGTTGCGTCATGACATCCTTCCTGCAAGATGCGCGCCGCGCCACAGCCGCGTTGCGCGACGTATTCCCCCCCACCCCGCTGTTGCGCAATGATCACCTGTCGCAGCGCTACGGGGCCGATATCTGGCTGAAGCGCGAAGACCTGTCACCCGTGCGCAGCTACAAGATTCGTGGCGCGTTCAATGCCATGCACAAGCGCATGGCCGCCTTCCCCAACCAACGCCATTTCGTATGCGCCAGCGCAGGCAACCACGCGCAGGGCGTGGCCTTCGCGTGCCGTCATTTCGGGGTGCAGGGCACAATTTTCATGCCGGTCACTACGCCGCAGCAAAAAATCATGAAGACCCGCACCTTTGGCGGGCCGAATATCGATATTAGACTTACCGGGGATATCTTCGATCAGGCCCTTGATGCCGCGCAGCGCTTTTGCAGCGACGCAGGGGCGCATTTCCTGTCGCCCTTCGATGATGATGATGTGATTGAAGGACAAGCCAGCGTCGCGGTCGAGGTGCTGGCGCAGTTGGGCCGTGCCCCTGACATACTGATCCTGCCAGTGGGCGGCGGGGGGCTGGGGGCGGGGATGTCAGCCTATCTGCAGCTGGCGGCCCCTGAAATTGCGCTGCGCTATGTGGAACCCACGGGCGGCGCAAGCCTTACGGCGGCATTGGCAGCAGGCAAGCCGGTGACCCTGCCGCAGCTGGACACGTTCGTGGATGGCGCATCAGTGGCGCGGATCGGGGCGCGCACATTCGAAAAGCTGCGCGACACCCGCGCAGAACACGTCTTGCTGGCGGCCGAGAACAGGGTGTGCGTGACGATTCTGGATATGCTGAACCATGACGGCATTGTGCTGGAACCCGCAGGCGCGCTGTCACTTGATGCGCTGCAGGATATGGCCACGCAAATACAGGGCAAAACCGTTATTTGCGTGGCGTCAGGGGGGAATTTCGATTTTGAGCGTCTGCCCGAAGTCAAGGAACGCGCCATGCGCTTTTCTGGAACCAAGAAATACTTGTTGCTGCGCCTGCCCCAGCGCCCCGGCGCGTTGAAGGATTTTCTGGGTATCCTTGGCCCACATGATGATATTGCGCGGTTCGAATACCTGAAGAAAACCGCCCGGAATTTTGGCACTGTGCTTTTGGGGATTGAAACGACGGACCCCGCGAATTTTGCAAGCCTGTTTGCGCGGATGGAACAGCACGGGTTCACCTTCACCGACATCACCAATGATGAAGTGATCGCAAATTTTGTAATTTGAAGCGGCGCCCACCACCGCCAAACGCGGCCAGTTCGTGATGCGCGACACGCGCGCGCACCCTCAGAGCTGGGCGCGCCAGCCGTCGCGCAACAGGGCAATGGCCGTCGGAAAATCCGACAGGACAATTTCGCGGTCGGTGTCTGTTGGCATGCCGTCATTGGCAGCCGCTTCTGCCTGACCACAGCAGGTTGCCATTTCCTGCAACCCAAGGTTCAGCGCGGCCCCTTTCAGAAAGTGAAATTCGGCCATGCGGGTTGCGGGCGTCTGCGCAGCCTGCAGGCGCACAAGGGCCTCATCCACTTCCTCTACGAACAGCGAAAGCACTTCTTCAAAGGCTTCTTCGCCGATTTCATCGTATAATTCCCGAACACGCTTCCAGTCTATCACGGGTCCACCTTTCACTCCGATTGGCCATTGCATAAAGGTATTTTCTTAACGGCGAGTAATCTGGCGGGGCAGAAAAATCGTCTTGGGGTTCACCTGTTATTAAACTGGGGATGCGACTTTTCACGGGATGCGAATTTGACAGTCACTGCTACCCCGGGGCGTTTTTTGGAAACAGATGTCAGCAAGCGTATGGTTTCTGAAGTTGGAAAACCAGCCCGAAAGCGTGCCTTGATTGTCGATGACAGTCGTGCGCAACGCCTTATTTTTTCAAGGCATCTGCAGGGTTGGGGGTATGAAACAACGCAAGCGGCCTCGGGGCAGGAAGCGCTGGAACTATGCGCGCAAACCCATTTCGACCTTGTTTTGTCAGACTGGATGATGCCGGAAATGAACGGCCTTCAGTTTTGTCAGGCATTTCGCGCGCGTCAGAACGATTTTTACAGCTATTTCATTCTTCTTACGTCTAAAAACGACAAAACTGCCGTGGCTGAAGGGTTGAATGTTGGTGCTGATGACTTTCTGACCAAGCCTGTCTCCACGATGGAACTGCGCGCCAGAATCAGCGCGGGTGAACGCCTGCTGGATATGGAACGCGAGGTGCGCAAAGCCCTGCGGCAGTTGCAACAAGTGCATGACGCACTGGAACGCGATCTTCAACAGGCGCGCAAACTGCAACATGCCCTGATTCGAGAACGGTTCCGGGAATATGGCACCAGCCAATTGGCGCTTTTGCTGCAATCCTCGGGGCATGTCGGTGGCGATCTGGTTGGCAGCTTCCGAATTTCGGACAGCAGAATCGCCATATATTCAATCGATGTGTCCGGCCACGGTGTCGCCGCTGCCATGCTTAGCGCGCGAATCAGCGCCTTGTTCGCCGAAGGGGCGCAAAGCCAGAATATTGCGCTGTCGCTTGATCCGCATAGCGGCGTCACAACCGCCTGCGCACCCGAACACGTTGCCGCGCGCATGAATGATCTTATGCTTAGCGAAATGGAAACGGAAACCTACCTGACCCTTGCCTATGCGGATCTGGACCTTGCCACCGGGCGCGCGACCATTGTGCAAGCGGGGCACCCGCATCCCGCCGTGCAGCGCAAATCCGGCAAGGTGGAATTTGTGGGTGACGGGGGGCTACCTGTAGGGTTGATCCCGCATGCCGGCTATTCCAGCTTTACAGTGACCCTTGCCCCGGGGGACAGGTTGTTTTTGTATTCGGACGGTGTGACCGAATGTTCCGATCCGTCGGATCAGGAATTCGGGCAGGACAGGCTGGGCCAGATGATGGAAAAGCTGGCTGACATTCGCGGCCTTGATTTTTTGGACGCATTGAAATGGAACTTGGGCAAATGGGCGGGCAAGGATGACTTCAGCGATGACGTGTCCGGCGTAATATTCGAATTTCATGATTATGCTGCCCCCGGCACGACGGCCTGAACCTCAGTTGTGGGGGGGGCGGGCTTGCCTTCGGCAAGATTTGCGGCAAGACTGGCTCAAGAAATATCTGCCACACCAAGGAGCATTCATGAGCGCAGTCCTGACATCCCCGACGGGACGATCCTTGGCCTATGTTCGCACAGAAGGCCACGGGCCGGGGGTCGTTTTTCTGGGTGGGTTCAAATCGGATATGACAGGCACCAAAGCGCTGTTTCTGGAAGAATGGGCCAAAAGGACCGGGCGGGCGTTCTTGCGGTTCGACTATTCGGGGCATGGGCAAAGTTCGGGCGCTTTTACGGATGGCTGCATCGGCGACTGGGCAGAGGATGCGATGGCTGTGCTGGCGGGGCTGACCACGGGGCCACAAATTCTGGTGGGATCGTCCATGGGCGGATGGATATCCTTGCTTGTTGCGCGCAAGATGCCTGCGCGCGTGCAGGCGTTTATCGGTGTGGCCGCCGCGCCGGATTTCACCGAAGACAGCATGTGGCCCCAGCTGTCAGCAGTGCAGCAACAGCAGGTTTTGCAGACCGGGCAAACCAGGCTTGCGCATGGTCATGACGACCAGCCCTATATTCTGACGCGCCGCTTGTTCGAGGATGGAAAGCGTCATCTGGTTCTGCGGGACGCGCTGCCCCTGCCCTTCGCGGTGCGTTTGCTGCAAGGTACCCGTGATGAGGCGGTGGATGTTTCCGTTCCCTTGCGCCTGATGGACCATGCAGATTGCCCGGATATGGACCTGCGGCTGGTAAAGGATGTGGATCACAGGTTTTCAACGCCACGGTGTCTGGGCCTGATTGCCGCGGCAATAGAAGACGTATCCGCCAACACGCACGCCGCAGGAACGTAAGCGCGCGGCGTTTACGCAGACAGCAAGGCAAGCGCGCGGGCGTGGATCTGCGGGTTTGCCGCCGCGATAACCTGCCCGCTTTGGCCGACCGCCGCGCCCTGCCAGTCGGTCACCACACCACCTGCAGCTTCGATCACGGCCAGCGGGGCTGCAATGTCATAGGCATTCAACCCTGCTTCGATCACAAGATCGATCTGGCCCAGCGCTAGAAGCGCATATGCGTAGCAATCCATGCCATAGCGCGTCAGGCGGCAGGCGGCCGACACCCGTTGAAACGCGGCGCGCTCCGCTTCGGTGCCGATTTCGGGAAATGTCGAAAACACGATCGCATCGCCCAAAACCCGCGTATTGCGACAGTGCAAGGCTGTGGTGCCATGGGGACCAGTCGCCTGCGCCACACCAAGACCGCCAATAAAGCGTTCCCCAATATAGGGTTGGTCGATCACCCCCAGAAATGGCCCTTGATCATCCGCAACCGCGACCAGAACCCCCCAACATGGCGTTCCACTTAGAAAAGACCGCGTTCCGTCAATGGGATCGATAACCCATGTCAGGCCCGAAGATGTGGGAACCGGCCCGAATTCTTCGCCTGTTATCCCGTCCTGCGGGCGCAAGCGGGCAAGGCTGTCGCGGATAAGCTGTTCTACAGCGCGGTCAGCGATGGTGACAGGGTCAAACCCATCGCCGGACTTGTTTTCGGCTGCCAATTCCGGCTGTCGGAAATAGCGAAGTGTCTCGGATCGCGCGCTGTCAGCGAACGCGTGTATCAGGTCCAGAAGCTGGGCTTTTTCCGCTGCGGAAAGGTTAGATCGGTTTTTCACCCCGGTGTCCTTGTGTCGGGAACGGCCCCCCTTATTGGCGTGCCCCCCCGCGGACCGCAAGCGCCGTCCTGCCCCTGCGCGTTAGAATCAGGCCGCTTCCCCCAATGCACGCGCCAGTTCAAACAGGCGTTTGCGCTGATTTTCGGGAATTGCGTAATATGTGCGCAACAGATCAAGCGTTTCCTTGTTTGACAGCATGTCGTCATGCTGGCTGGCCTGTTCCTGTGTCACATCCTGAAAAAAGAATGTGATGGGCACTTTCAGCGCCTGCGCAATATCCCACAATCTGGACGCGGAAACGCGGTTCATGCCGGTTTCGTATTTCTGGATTTGCTGGAATTTTATACCAACAACTTCCGCAAGCTGCTGCTGGGTCATGCCTACAGCCCAACGACGTTGCCTGATACGCTGCCCGACATGAAGATCAACAGGATGCGACATTGTATTCCCCGTTCCTTATTTTTTGTTTACTCGTATTCGTATGAACCAAAGCATCAACGCCCTGAAACCAAACATGAAAGTCCAAATGGCAAGCTTGCCGCAACTTAACGGCCCTGGGTCGGGCGACACGAACTCTGGCGCGGCAAGCTCAACCATCGGTGTAAGGTATGTTGCGCCAAAAGGGTTGATCAATTGTTTCAATCCCGACGATTTCTCGAAAATTCGCAAATTGCATTGCATTTTGCAAACAACTTAAGGCTGAATGAAGCGCATTGCGAATACCGCGCTTGGTGAAGCTCTTGTTCGTCCCCGTCACTTCGGTAAGATTGCCCAAAATGGTAACGACAGGACACCGTGATGCGCGCAGTTCGCCTTGAAACCACCGAATCAAATCCGGTCTTCGCTGATATTCCGACACCCGCTCCGGGACCGGGCGAACTGACGGTCGATGTTGCCGCATGCGGCCTGAATTTCGCTGATTTGCTTATGGTTAAGGGGCAATATCAGGAGCGCCCCCCCCTTCCTGCTACATTGGGCATGGAAATTTCCGGCACGATTCGCGCCATTGGCCCGAATGTGACGGGGTTTGCAGTGGGCCAGCGGGTTGCGGCATTCACGGGTCTGGGTGGTCTGGCCGAAGTTGCGCTGTGCCCCGCAGAGCGCTGTATCCCCCTGCCCGACGCAATGTCGCTGACCGATGCCGCCGGTTTTCTGGTGGCCTATGGCACATCGCATCTGGCCTTGGCCCACCGCGCACGGTTGCAACAAAATGAAACACTTGTTGTTCTGGGGGCCGCAGGCGGGGTTGGGTTGACCGCAGTGGAGATTGGCGCGCAAATGGGGGCGCGTGTCGTTGCAGTTGCACGGGGCGCACAGAAATTGCAGGTGGCAAAGAGCGCGGGCGCGGCCATCTGTCTGGACAGCGATACGACGAACTTGCGCAGCACCCTGAAGGACTTGGGCGGGGTCGATGTCGTCTATGACGCCATAGGAGAGCCGATGGCCAGCGAAGCACTGCGCGCATTACGCCCCGAAGGGCGCTTTCTGGCCATCGGGTTTGCAGGGGGCAAAGTGCCGCAGTTTCCAGCCAATATTCTGTTGGTGAAAAACCTGACAGTCATGGGGTTGTATTGGGGGGGCTACCTGAATTTTGCCCCCAAGGCGTTGGCCGACAGCTTGCTGGAGGTGTTTGACTGGTATGCCCAAGGCCGTATCAAACCACATGTCAGCCATATCATGCCCTTTGAGCAGGTGTTTGACGGGTTCGAGCTGTTGCGCAGCCGCAAATCCACAGGGAAAGTGGTCATTTCAATAGCGGGAAGCGCATAGGATCGGGGCACACGGGCGAAACCCGATCAAATCCTGTTCAGGTCATGCCGGAAATGCTTGAATTCCGTGGCATTCGACACGATATTCCATGCAGGACCGCGCGGGCACCCGCGCTTTTTTTTAACCGGAGGTGAAAATGGCCAATTTCAACACGATGCGCGCTCAGACGAGTGGCGCTCGCGCTGAACAGATTGACGCGGGTTTGCGCGCCCATATGAACAAGGTTTACGGAACCATGTCTGTTGGCATGCTGATTACGGCTGCCGCGGCATGGGCCATTTCGGGACTTGCCGTTACCACAGACCCGAATGCGGCTGTGGCGCAACTGCCCAATGGCACGCTGCTGAACAGCCTTGGGGGCGCGATTTACCTGTCGCCACTGCGCTGGGTGATCATGTTTGCCCCGCTGGCGTTCATCCTGTTTGGGTGGGGCGCGCTGATGCGTCGCGCATCTGCCGCCGGGGTGCAGCTTGGCTTTTTCGTTTTCGCAAGCGCGATCGGCCTGTCGCTCAGCTCCATCTTCCTGATGTTCACAAGCTATTCGATCACACAGACATTCCTTGTGA
The DNA here is from genome assembly GCF_052379845.1 of Roseinatronobacter sp. NSM. Taxonomy (NCBI): domain Bacteria; kingdom Pseudomonadati; phylum Pseudomonadota; class Alphaproteobacteria; order Rhodobacterales; family Paracoccaceae; genus Roseinatronobacter; species Roseinatronobacter sp. NSM. The sequence goes on from NZ_JBQTCF010000018.1 coordinate 46,838, forward strand.
CTGCAATTGCGTTTGGCGGGCTTAGCCTGTGGGGATACACCACCAAAAAAGACCTGTCCGGCATGGGCACTTTCCTGATCATGGGTGTTATTGGCCTGATTGTGGCGATGGTGATCAACATCTTCCTTGCAAGCCCTGCAATGATGTTTGCAATTTCGGCCATCGGCATTCTGATCTTTGCTGGTCTGACGGCATTTTATACCCAGCAAATCAAAAGTGACTATGTCGCGCATGCCATGGCAGGCGATCAGGAGTGGCTGGACAAGGCCGCCATCGATGGCGCGCTAAGCCTGTATATCAGCTTCCTGAACATGTTTCAGTTTCTGCTGATGTTCATGGGCCAGCAAGAATAATCCTTGCATCGCAAAAACCGTTGAACGGGCCAGTGGAAACGCTGGCCCTTTTTGTTGTGCGCAACGATGTCCGGCTTTGGGAACACGCGCGCCCTGCGACACAGCGCCCCACCCTATGGATACAGACGGTTCAGCATGTCCAAAAGCGCATAGGCACTTTGTGTGTCCAGTTTCGTTTCCAGCGCCGCGCGGACCTGCCGGGAATATTCTTTCCACACCTGTTCATGCACCCCGCGGGCCGCATCGGTCACAAAGACTGTCTGTCCCCGCCCCTTGCCGGATGCGGCCTTGCGCTGAACCAGCCCGGCTTTTTGCATGCGCGCGATATGGCGTGACACTGTATATTGCGGCAGGAACAGGCGGCGTTGCAAGTCCAGCATCTGCACTCCGTTCTCGCCCGCTTCCTCGGCGGCTAATAATATTTCATACCAGACAGGATCAGCAATGCCCTGCGCGCGCAAGGCTGCTTCAATCGGGGGCATCAGGGTTCTGTTGATCCGCATCAGGGCAAAATATACACGGAAATAAGCAATTTGCGGGTCGCTGTCGCCGTAGCGGTCCTGTGGGGTATGAACCGGTGGCGCGGCTGGGTCGTCGGGGTGGCGCATGCTGCCTCTCTGTGGTCGTGCGGACGGGTGTTTCGCGCGGGCCTTGGCCAATGTCAGCGCTGGCGCGCAACCGCCATGCGCTACAGTCCCATCACCACCGGCACGCCGTCAAGCTGCGCCACCCGCAAGGGGGTGTCATACAGCTTGGAAAGCAGATCAGACGTCACAGTTTCATGCCACGGCCCCACAGCAATGATGCGCCCGGCCTTCATGGCGATACAGAAGTCAGCATAGCGCGCGGCCACCGACAGGTCATGCAAAACCAGCGCAATGCTGCGTTGTCCGGTCTGATCTCCGGTCATGGCACGCAGCCTGTCCATGATGTCACGGACATATTTCGGGTCCAGCGCCGCCAGCGGTTCATCCAGAAACATCCAGGGTGTGGATTGCGCATAGGCCATGGCCACGAATGCCCGCTGGCGCTGCCCGCCCGACAGGGTTTCCACGCTGCGCGCGGCCAGTTGGCGCAGATCAAAACGCGCCAATGCCTCGGCTGTAATCGCGCGGTCCTTGGCCGTGGGCCTGCCACGATGATGCGGCCAGCGCCCGAAGGATACCAGATCCTGCACGCTCAGGCGGGGAACAGCGCCCTGCGACTGGGTCAGCAGCGCCAGGATCAGCGCGCGGCTGGCTTCGCGCAGCGCATGAATATTCTGGCCGTTGATCTGCACCTGTCCACACTCGGGGGGCAACAACCCCGCCATGCAATGCAACAGCGTGGACTTGCCCGCCCCGTTCGGCCCGATGATCGCCGCCAGCCGCCCCGGGGGCACAGTCAGCGTGACATCGTGCAAAATGCGCACCCCGTCGCGCGACACAGACAGGTTTTGAATATTGATCATCTTGCACGCCTTCCCAGAACAAGGGCCAGAAAGAACAGCCCGCCTGCAAATTCCACAATCACCGCCAGCGCCGATTGCAGGCCCAGAACGCGCTCGAAAAGGGCCTGACCCGCCACCAGAATGGCCGCCCCCATCAGGGCCGCCGCTGGTATCAGCACAACATGGCGGTGGTCCCGCAGCAGCGCATGCGCGAAACTGGCCGCCAGCAACCCCAGAAAGGTGACAGGCCCGACAAGGGCCGTGGACACAGCCACCAGCGCCGCCACCACACCAAGGCTTGTCAACACCAGCCGGTCATGGTCCAGCCCCAGAACCCGCGCCTGCACCCGCCCCAGCGCCGCCACGTCCAGCCGGGGCGCAAGCCACAGCGCCGCGCCCAGACCACAGGTCAGCACGGCGGCGGCAATGCCCGACATCTCGGGGTCGACAGCGTTGAAACTGGCAATGCTGGCCTGCTGGACAACCGCGAATTCTGACGGGTCCAGCAAGCGCTGTGCAAACCCCGCAAGCCCGCGCAGCAACACCCCCAGAATAACGCCGGTCAGGATCATGCGGATGATGTCTTCGGCACCTTTGCGGAACAATATGCCAAACAGGGCCATGGCCGCCGCCATCAGCACGGCCGCTTCCACAACAAATTTCACCGCGCCCGCCAGCGCCACATACCCCGCCCCGCCAAGCGCCAGAACCAGCATGGTCTGGGCAAAGACGAACAGCGCGTCAAACCCCACAATCCCCGGTGTCAGCAGCCGGTTGGTGGCGATGGTCTGGAAAATGACAGTTGCGGCCCCGGTTGCAGCCCCCACCATGACCAGCGCCACCAGTTTTTCGGCCCGCAGTTCCAAAATCAGGCCTACGGGCGCACGCAGGTTCCACAGCAAAAACACCGCGCATAGCCCCAGCACCACCACCCCAAGCGCAACAAGACGACGTTCAGCCATGCTGGCGCGCCTTCCTGCTGTTGAGCAGCCACAAAAACAGGCCCGCACCCAGCACCGCGAAAATGGTTGCCGCCGGTATTTCATATGGCCAGCGCACCACCCGCCCCAGAAGATCCGCGCCCAGCACGAACAGCGCCCCCAGAAGCGCCACCCATGGCAGGTTCCGGCGCAGATTATCCCCGCGCCAGCGCGACACAATATTGGGAACCACAAGGCCCACAAAGGGCATGGCCCCCACAGTCACCACCACCACCGCGAAGGTGACAGCGACACAGCCCAGGCCCAACAGCACCGTTTGCAGATAGTTCAGGCCCAGCGCGCGGGCATAGTCCTCGCCCAGCCCCAACAGGGTTATCCGGTCGGCCAGAATGAACAGCACCACCGCCAGCGCCGCGATGATCCACAGCAATTCATAGCGCCCGCGCAACACGCCCGAAAACTCGCCTGTTTGCCAGATGCCCATGAATTGCACCAGATCGCTCATCCAGGCCAGCCATAGCGCCATCGCCCCAAGGATACCGCCGTAAATAAGCCCCACCAGCGGCAACAGCATGGGGTCGCGCCGGGGCACCAGCCGCGCCAACACGAAAAACCCCGCAGTGCCCGCCAGCGCACTGACCGACGCAACCGACATCTTGACCAGAAGCGCCGCGCCCGGGGCCAGCAACGTGACCGCCAGAAGCCCCAGCATAGCGGCTTCCGGTGTGCCGATCAGGCCGGGGTCAACCAGCCGGTTCTGAACACTTTGCTGCACAACCACCCCCGCCAGCGCCAGACCGGCCCCCGCCAGAATGGCCGCCAGCGTGCGCGGCACGCGGCTGATGGCCAGCACCATGCCCGCATCAAGCTGCGTGTTCCATAAATTGGTGGCCCCCACCAGCAGGCTTGCCCCGGCCAGCACGGCAAGCCCGGTCAGGCCCCAGATCAGCCCGCCAGTCAGCCCCCCGGTCAGGGCGCGAAGAAACAGGCGCACCTGTCAGCTGCCAGACCCGTCAAACGCGGCCCTGATCTGGCCAAGAACGACCTGCAGGGACTGAATGCCCCCGCCCGCCAGATAGATTGCGCCCCCGTCAAGATAGACAATCTGTCCGCGCTGGCCTGCAGTTGTTCCCGCAATCAGCGGGGTGTCCAGTGTCACGCCCGCAGCTTCGCCTTCCTGCCCGATGGCTGCCGCACGGTCCAGCACCAGCAACCAGTCGGGGTTCACTTCGGCAATGAATTCGAAAGACACGGATTCGCCGTGATTTTCGGCCGTGATCCCGTCAAAGGCTTCGGGCAGGCCCACAGCCCGGTGCAACCACCCAAAACGGCTGTCTGCGCCATAGGCCGACAGCTTCCCGCCATTGGTCTGCACAATTAGCGCATTGCCCTTGCCCGACACCACGTCAGCCGTTGTTACCAGCGCATCATCCAGATCACGGACCAATGCGGCAGCGGCATCTTCCTTGTCAAACACTGTGCCATAGGCCAACACCCGCGCGCGCGCCTGCCCGATCAGGTCATCATTCAGGATAGTCATGTCAATTGTCGGCGCGATACGCGACAGCGCGCCCACCTGCGCTTGTGACCGTCCGCCGGCAACAATCAGGTCCGGCCCCAAAGCGGCCAGTGCTTCGAAATCGGGTTCAAACAGGCTGCCCACTGTCGGCAGTCCGGCCATGACCCCCGCCAGATAGGCGGGCGGGGCAATGGCGGGCACCGCCGCGACGGGCACATCCAGCGCCGCAAGCGCGTCAATCGCGGCAAGGTCCAGCGCGACCACAATCTGGGGGGCGTGTTGCAGCGTGACAGGGCCAGCATGCGTTTCAACCGTCACGTCCTGCGCCGCACCAGCAAGGGGGGCCAGACACACTGCCGCTGTGCAAAGCATTGTCTTCATGGGGGTATTCCTTTTGTTGCCCGGACTGTCTGGCGGCGGCTGGACATACCCGATGATTTTTGTCATCCTTATGTCCGAGCAAATAAATCAGGAATTCAGAAGATGCAATACATGCAAGAAGCAACCGGACATTTCCCGACACTGAAGGCCAGCGCCTATCTTCAGCAGCTTTGCAAGCATTTTGCCCATAAAATCGCAGTTACATTCGATGAAACCAGCGCGCAGGCAACGCTTCCCACCGGACCTTGCATTATGGCGGCGTCAGATCACAGCCTGCGCATAAGCCTTGCCGCCTCCAGCCCTGAAGATTTGGAACGCGCGAAATCCATTGTCGATACCCATCTTGAACGCTTCGCCTTCCGCGAAGGATTCAAGACCATGGACTGGGAATAACCCCGGACCGACGCCAAGCGCCGCGCCTGTTCTACGTGATGTGCGGCGTCAGGCTGGCGTGGGTGTGGTGGCGTCCTCGTCCAAGCCATAGGTCCGCTGCGTGATGGGGACCGCGCCGATTGCGTGTTGCAGCGCCGCCAGAAACGCGCTTTCGGCACGGTTCAGCGCGGCCTTGGGGTTCCATGCCAGATGCACGTCAATGGCGGGCGGGTTGGAATAGGGCGGCAGGCGCCACAGCAGCCCGTCAGCCACATCGCGCGCCACGACATGCAATGGCAAAGGACCAATTCCCAACCCCGCGATGACCATGCGCCGCACTTCTTCCAGATGGCTGGATGTGCCGATAATGCGTTCGCGCAACTCCGACTCGGCGCGTAGCAACGTGACGGAGCGCAGCGCATCATGCAGCCTGTCGGTTTCGAAACTGACCGCGGAATGGCCCGCAAGATCCTTCTGGCGCAGCCCCTTGCGCCCGAACAACGGATGCGGCGGGCCACAGAACAGGCCGAAAAATTCCCGATACAGGCGCATATATTCAATTTTCGGGTCCCGCCGGTGCACAAGGCAAATCGCAAAAGAAGCGGTCCGCGCCGAAACACTGGCCAGCGCCGCACTGGACCCCAGAACAGATATCGACAAGGTCGCGCGCGGGTGGCGGGCGTGGAACGCTGCCAGCACATCATCAAATAACGGGCAAACCACATGGCTGGCCACCGCGATACGCACATGGCCTGTAATTTCATCGGTCATATCGCGCATAAGCGTTGACAGGCGGTGCACCGCACCGTGTATTTCCACAGCTTCCCGATACAGCAACGCGCCCGCGCGCGTCAGTTCATAGCGCCCCGGCGCGCGATCTATCAGGCGCTTTCCAATCCGGTCTTCAAGCTTCTTCAACGCGGTCGAAACCGAAGGCTGGGTCAGGCGCAAGCGCTGCGCGGCATCCGTGATGGACCGCGCTTCGGCCATCACGATGAAGCTGCGCAGCAGATTCCAGTCCAGTTCGCGCGTCAGGCGGTCGCTGTCATCCGCATAGGCCATTGATAATACCTATAATCATTATTCCATTTATTAATTTGCCTTATGCACCCCACATTTGCAATCACTTACAGATAGGGATTTCCGATGGCCTGACAGGGACGCATTGATGTCTGTTGAAGCCCGTGAAAAACGGCAACCGTGGATATTACTTTCGCCCGCACTTGGGGCGGTGCTGGTGCTACTGGTGGTGCCGCTGGTATTCATTGTCGTCTATTCCTTCTGGCTGCGCTCTGCGGTCGGGCCAGACATTCAGGGCTTCCATATCGACAATTGGCAGCGCGCACTGACAGACCCGTTTTATCGCTACATCTTGTTCAACACCCTGAAAATTGCCGCGATCACCACGTTCTTTTGTGCGCTGCTGGGCTATCCGGCCGCCTATTTCATTACCCGGTCCAGCGGGAACAAACTGATTTTGCTGTTGTTGCTGATGCTTCCCTTCTGGATCAGCTACATCATCCGCACGATGAGCTGGATCAACATTCTGGGCAGTTCCGGCGCGCTGAACACGCTGTTGATGACTGCAGGCATCACATCTTCCCCCATTCAGATGCTGTATAATGAAGCAACTGTCATTCTGGGGCTGGTGCATTTTTTGCTGCCCTTCATGGTGCTGAATATCTATGTCAGCCTTGACGGGATCGACACCAATCTGGAAGACGCGGCCACATCGCTGGGGGCCACGCGCTGGCAGGCCTTCTTGCAAGTGACCCTGCCATTGTCGTTGCCCGGTCTGGCGGCGGGGGGATTGCTGTGTTTCGTGCTGGGGGCGGGCACCTATATCACGCCGCTGGTGCTGGGCGGGCCACGCGATGCGATGTTCGCCAATCTGGTGTTTGAAGCCATCATCACGCAGTTGAACTGGCCGATGGGGTCGGCGCTGTCACTGTTGCTGCTGGTGGTGCTGGGCGCGCTGGTGGCCGTTTACAACCGCTTTCTGGGCATGTCGCAACTGACGAAAGGGCTTGGATAATGGGCGGGGGCCGCAATACAGGGGGGCGCGGAAATATCGGCTGGTCGGTCATTCGCGCCTATACAGTCGGGGTCTATCTGTTCATGTTCCTGCCTGTTGCGGTGGTGGTGCTGCTGTCGTTCAACCAGAACCAGTTCGGCAGTTTTCCCATGACCGGTCTTTCCCTGCGCTGGTTCGAGGCGCTTTGGAACAATGATGCGGTCATGCGCGCCTTTCGCACCTCGATCATCCTTGGGCTGCTGACGGCGCTGATTTCCACCACGCTGGGGGTGTTGGCCAGCCTGGCGCTGGTGCGCTATGCGGTTCCGGGCAAGAACCTGATCACCACGATCCTGATTGCCCCCATTCTGGTGCCCGAAGTGGTGCTGGCGGTGGCGCTGTTGTTGTTCCTGAACTGGCTGGGCATTGGCAAAAGCTTCGCGCTTCTGCTGGCGGGACATGTCATTTTCACACTGCCTTTCGTCATATTGGTGGTGCAGGCGCGGCTGGTCAGCATCCGGCGCGATGTGGAAGAAGCCGCGCTCAGCCTTGGGGCGTCCCCTGTGCAGACGTTTTTTTCCGTCACCCTTCCGCTGCTGGCCCCGGCTGTGGCAGCGGGCGCGTTGTTCGCCTTCACCATTTCCTTTGATGACATCACCGGCACGCTGTTCTGGAAACCCGGCGGGGTGGAAACTGTGCCAACGCAGATTTTTTCAATGCTGCGCAATTCCATCAGCCCCGAAATCAACGCGCTGGGCACAGTCATGATTGTCATGACCGTAGGCCTGCCGCTGCTGGGCGCTGCGATTGCGCGCACCATCGCCATAAAACGCGGCATGTAAGAACCGCGCCCCCCAACCGACAAGGAGAGAGAGAGACAATGGACAATACAACACGTTACGCGCGCCTGCTGGATCGCTACCGCAACGGTGATCTGGACAGGCGCAGCTTTCTGGGCCTGATCGGGGCTGCCGGTGTCGCCTATGGTGTGCAAACCCCCTTTGCGCGCATGGCCTTTGCGCAGGACGTAAGCGAAGTGCGCTTCGATGGGTGGGGCGGCGTGGTGTCCGAGGCGTTCCGCCGCCACGCGTTTGACCCCTACACAGCCGCAACCGGCATCAATGTGGTTGACGGCACTTTTGCGGGCGGCGACGAATACCTTGCGCAGGTTCGGTCATCGCGCGAAGGGGAATACAACATCGCCCATCTATCGGGCGTGTTCGATTATGCCCGCTATGTGAATTTCGGACTGGATGTAGAACTGAACCTGAACAACATTCCAAACATGGAACTGGTCATGGATGCGCTGACCAATGCCTTCCGCGCAATCACGCCGGACCATCTGTCCGCAGTGCCCTATAACTATGGAACCACGGGGCTGGCCTATAACCGGGCCTATATCTCGGATGAGGAAATCCGCGAAAAAGGCGCGTCCATCCTGATTGACCCGGCCTATCAGGGGAAGATCGGCGGCTGGACCGACTGGCGCACGCGGCTGTGGTATGCAGCGCTGCAAACCGGTCAAAGCCCAAATGACATTTCAGACATGGACGCCGCATGGGACGCCATCCGCACCCACCGTGACCTTGCACTGAAATACTGGGGGTCGGGTGCGGAACTGATGAGCCTGCTGGCCGAGGAAGAAATCTATGTAACCGAAGGCTGGTCGGGCCGCATCGCGGCCTTGCAGGAACAGGGCCATGACATTGGCTATTATGACCCGCCCAACAGCTTTGGCTGGCAGGAATGTCTGTTCGTTCTGAAAGGGTCCCCGGTTGAGGCCTGCGAGGAATTGCTGAACTTCATGCTGGCGCCAGAAACATCCATTGCCGTGGCAGAAGGGCAGAATTACCCGCCCGCATTGGACGGCACCAAGGTGGATCTGGGCAGCAAGATTCCGACCCTGCCCGCCTATGACCCCAGCGGCACGCTGGACGCACTGACCTTCGCCAACCCCACCTATTGGAATGGCAATGAGGCCGAATGGTCCGAAACCTTCGCCCGCGTCCAGCGCGGTTTCTAGTGCACAGGCCGGGGGGCCAGCCCCCCGGACCCCCCGGAGTATTTCCGGCAAGATGAAGGGAAAGCCGCGGGATGTTCAGGCGGTTTTCCCACCACGAAAGGCAGGTCATGGGCGCAGTCAGTCTGAAGAATATCGTCAAGCGTTTCGGCACGTTTACAGCCGTCGAGAGAACATCGCTGACCATACCCGAGGGCGGTTTCACCACATTGCTGGGGCCATCAGGCTGCGGCAAGACGACAACATTGCGCATGATTGCGGGGTTGCTGGACCCGACTGAGGGGGAGATCATTATCAATGGCAGGCGCGTCAATGACGTGCCTATTCACAAGCGCAATCTGGGGCTGGTGTTTCAGAATTACGCGTTATTCCCGCATAAGACTGTGGCGCAGAATGTGGCGTTCGGGTTGCGCTACCGCGATGTGGCGAAATCCGAGATTGGGCGGCGTGTCAGGGATGCGCTGGAGCTGGTGCAACTGCCGCATCTGGGCAGCCGTTACCCCAAGGCGCTGTCAGGCGGGCAGCAACAGCGCATTGCGCTGGCGCGTGCCATTGTCATTGAACCCGATGTGCTGTTGCTGGATGAACCGTTGTCGGCGCTGGACGCCAATCTGCGCGAAGACATGCGCGTGGAGTTGAAGAATATTCAGGAGCGTATTGGCGTGACGACTGTCTTCGTGACGCATGACCAGTCCGAAGCGCTGGCCATGTCCGACCAGATTGTTGTCATGAGCAATGGGCGCATTGAACAGGTCGGTGCCCCCGAAGATGTGTATAACACCCCTGCAAGCGAATTCGTGGCCCGTTTTCTGGGCGCGTCCAATATTCTGGAAGGGCGCTGTGTGTCGCGCGGGCCGGAAGGGGCCGTGCTGGAGGTGCCTGTGTTCGGGCAAGTGCGAGTCCCTGCCGCCAAGGCCCCCCATCTTGCGGGCGAAGGCGCGGCCAAGCTGGTCATTCGCGCCGAAAAGCTGTTGCTGCGCGACGCCCAGCCCCCGGACGGGGTGTTCAGTGCCCCCGCCACCATTGAAACCGTGGACTATCTGGGCCAGTCGGTGCGCTATTTCATCCGTGCGGGCGACATGCAGCTTCAGGCCATCAACATGATTGAAGACCGCCCCTTCAGTGCGGGCGCGCAGGTTCACATGACACTCAGGCCGCAAGATTGCGCGGCATTGCCCGGATAGCCCCATGATGAAGCCCGAAAGCCATCTTTTCTATCAGTCCAGCCAGCGCCGCCCCGTGCTGGACCAAGCGCGCGGCGTCTATATGTGGGACGTGGACGGCAAGCGCTATCTGGACGGGTCAAGCGGCGCGATGGTGTGCAATATCGGGCATTCCAACCCGCACGTTCTGGACGCCATGCGCCGCCAGATGGAAAAATCAACCTTTGGCTACCGGCTGCATTTTGAAACCGAGGCGTCAGAAGCGCTGGCCGCCAGGACTGCCGCACTCTGTCCTGCGGGGATGAACAAGGTGTTCTTCGTCTCGGGCGGGTCGGAAGCGGTGGAATCTGCCATCAAACTGGCGCGCCAGCATGCGCTGGCGGTGGGGCAAGGGGCGCGCTGGAAGGTGATCAGCCGCGCCCCGTCCTATCATGGATGCACCTTGGGGGCGCTGTCCATCACGGGCTATGCGCCGCTGACGGACCCTTTTGCCCCGATGATGCGCGCAATGCCCAAAATCCCGGCCCCGCGCGCCTATCTGGGCGGGCTGGACCCCGCCGACCCCGCCACGGGCGCGCACTATGCCGCCATGCTGGAGGCGGAAATTCTGGCGCAGGGACCGGACACAGTGCTGGCCTTCATTGTTGAACCTGTTGGCGGTGCGTCGACTGGCGCGTTGGTGCCGCCTGCGGGCTATATGCAAGCCGTGCAGGAAATTTGCCGCCGCTACGGGGTGCTGCTGATCCTGGACGAGGTGATGACGGGCGCAGGGCGCACAGGGCGGTTTCTGGCGCTGGAGCATTGGGGCCTGTCGCCCGATATTGTGGTGCTGTCCAAGGGGTTTGCGGCCGGATATGTGCCCCTTGGTGCCATTGTCGCGCGCGACGATCTGGTGGGCGCGGTGCTGGAGGGGGGCGGCTTCCTGCACGGGTTCACCTATGCGGGCAATCCGCTGGCCTGTGCGGCGGGCGCGGCGGTGATTGACGAAATCGCGCGGCAAGGGCTGGTGCAGAATGCGCAGGTGATGGGGGCTGCGTTGCGCGCGCGGCTGGACGGGTTGGCTGCGCGCCATCCGGTCATTGGCGATGTGCGCGGCCAAGGCTTGTTGCTGGCGTTTGAACTGATGGCCGACCCTGTGACAAAAGCCCCCCTGCCCGCACGGTTGAATGCCCACCAGCGGCTGGTGGATATTGCCTTTGAACTGGGGTTGATTGTCTATTCGCGCCGCACCCGCAACGGGCTGGAGGGCGACCATATCATGGTTTGCCCGCCGCTGATCGTGTCTGAGCAGCATCTGGACGAGATGACCGAGACGCTGGACATGGCCTTGGCCAGACTGCGCGATGATCTGGCGTTGGCGGAAATGGGGTAAACGCATGTCGGGTATCATCATCACCTGCGCGCTGACCGGGTCCATTCACACGCCCAGCATGTCGCCCTACCTGCCTGTCACGGGGGCGCAGATTGCCCAACAGGGGCTGGAAGCCGCGCAGGCGGGCGCGGCCATCCTGCACCTGCATGCGCGCAATCCGGTGACAGGCCAGCCATCGGCGGCGCTGGAGGATTTCAACGGGTTTGTGCCTGCGCTGGCCCGCGGCACGGACGCCGTGCTGAACCTGTCCACAGGTGGCAGCGCGGTCATGTCGCTGGATGACCGGCTGGCCGCCCCATTGGCAATTGCGCCGGAAATGGCGTCGTTGAACATGGGCACGATGAATTTCGCGCTATACCCCATGCTGGGGCGGGACCGCGCGTGGCTGCATGACTGGGAACAGCCGTTTCTGGAAAACACCGATGATCTGGTGTTCAAGAACACCCCGCGCGACATTGCCCGCATCCTGCACACTCTGGGCAAGGAGCGCGGCGCGCGGTTTGAATTCGAATGCTACGACCTGAGCCATCTGTATATGCTGCGCCATTTTGCCGATCGCGGGCTGATACAGCCGCCCTTTTTCATCCAGTTCGTGTTCGGGGTGCTGGGCGGCATGGGGCCGGACGCAGAAAACCTGGCGCATATGGTGCGCATGGCAGACAAGCTGTTCGGGGGGGACTATCTGTTTTCCGTGCTGGCGGCGGGCCGGTTCCAGATGCCGCTGGTCACCATGGCGGCCGCCATGGGCGGGCATGTGCGCGTGGGGCTGGAAGACAGCCTGACCATTGCGCGCGGCCAGCTTGCGCACAGCAACGCCGAACAGGTGGCCAAAATCCGCGAGATTGTGGAACGGCTGGGCCGCGTTGTCATGACGCCTGATCAGGTGCGCGCCATGCTGGGGCTGAAAGGGGCGGGGCAGATCAATGGCTGACATCGCGTTTCGCAGCGTCGCGGGTGCAGATGATCTGGCGCGGCTTGAAACGGCCTTGCGCACATTAAGCGCCGACATAGGCGAATGCTACGCCACCGACAGCGCCACGCTGGCGCGCGGCCTGCTGGGCGCGCAGCCTGCCGCGCATGGGCTGTTGGCGTTGCAGGGCGACCAGACGCTTGGCGCAGCGCTTTACAGCCCTGTGTTCTCAACTGTTCGCGGCGGGGCCGGGGCGTATGTGTCCGATCTGTGGGTCAGTGCGCAGGCCCGCGGTCAGGGGCTTGGCGCACGCCTGTTGGCACAGGTGGCGCGTGCGGGCGCGGCGCAGTGGCAGGCGACATGGCTGAAGCTGGCCGTCTATGACCACAGCCATTCGGCACAAGCCTTCTACCAGCGGCTGGGGTTTGCCCCCACGCAGGGCATGCAGGAAATGCGCCTTGGCCCGCAAGGCGTTGCAGATCTGATCAAGAGGACCGCATGAAAGCCATATTCGACGACCGACAGCGCCTGCATGACCCGCGCCATTTCATGGCCAATGGCAAGATCTATCCCAGCCCCGAAGCGCCCGAACGCATTGCCCGCCTGATGGCAGGCGCACAGGCGGCAGGCTGCGTATTCACCCCCCCGCAGGATGCAGGGCTTGGCCCGATTGCCGCCATTCACAGCGCGGAATACCTGCATTTCCTGCGCACCATCTATCCGCGCTGGCAGCGTATCCCCGATGCGGGGCCAGAGGTGATTCCCAATATCCACCCCGCCACACGCAGCGATAATTACCCCAAATCCGCCATCGGGCAGGCAGGCTATCATCAGGCTGACACGGCCTGCCCCATTGGCCCGAAGACATGGGATGCGGCCTATTGGTCGGCGCAATCAGCCATCACAGGGGCCGATCTGGTCGCGGGCGGGGAACAGGCGGTCTATGTGCTGTCGCGCCCGCCCGGCCATCATGCGTTTGCCGATCTGGCGGGGGGGTTCTGCTTTCTGAACAATTCGGCCATTGCCGCTGAACGGTTGCGCGCAAACGGGTTGCGGCCCGCCATTCTGGATGTCGATGTGCATCATGGCAATGGCACGCAGGGCATTTTCTATGCGCGCGATGATGTGCTGACCGTGTCGCTGCATGCAGACCCCGACCGCTTTTATCCCTTCTTCTGGGGGGCTGCGCAGGAACGCGGCACAGGGCGCGGGATGGGGTGCAACCTGAACCTGCCCTTGCCGCGCGGCACGGATGACGCGGGCTATATGACCGCGCTGGACACGGCACTGGCACGCATAGGCGCGTTTGGGGCCGATGTGGTGGTCGTGGCGCTGGGGTTGGATGCGCATGTGGACGACCCGTTCAAGGGCCTGGCACTCACGACGCCGGGGTTTCAGGCGATGGCGGGTGCCATCGCGGGGCTGGGCCTGCCGCTGGTGCTGGTGCAGGAAGGCGGCTATGTCAGTGACGCGCTGGCCGATAATCTGTCAGCTTTTCTGGGTGGGGTTTCATGAAGATCGAGTTTCACACGCTGTATCTGAAAAAGCGCTTTCCCTTGCGGATTTCACGCGGTGAAATTCTGGGCGACGAGAACCTGTTTGTCTCGGTCAGTGATGGTACGCTGACAGGTTGGGGCGAAATGGCCCCCGGCTACACCGAAGGCGCCGCAACTGCAGCAGAGGGGCGCACGCAACTGGAAGCGTTCTGCGCAACCGGGCTGGAGGGCGCGATACATGACATCTGGGCGCATGCCCATGCGGGCGGTGTTGGCGCATGTGCGCTGGCGGCGCTGGACATGGCCCTTTGGGATTTGCGCGCCAAACAGGCGAATATGCCGCTATACAGCCTGTTGGGGCTGGCGCGGCGGGGCGTTGTGTCATCGCTGACTGTGGGCATCAACCCGCCAGATGTGGTGTCTGACCGTGTGCCCCTGTTGCTGGCGCGCGGGGCGCGTGCGCTGAAGGTAAAACTGGGCAGCACAGACGGCATTGACGCGGACAAGGCCATGTTCACGGCAGTGCATGACGCGGCCACAGGCAGCGGCGCGGCCCTGCGGGTGGACGCCAATGGCGGCTGGTCGCTGCGTGATGCGCGCCACATGATGGACTGGTTGGCCAAGCGCGGCGTGGAATATGTGGAACAACCCCTTGTTCAGGGCGCCGAGGACCAGTTGCCCGACCTGTTCCGGTCCCGCGCCCTGCCAATATTTGTTGATGAATCCTGCCGGTTTTCCAGCGACATTCCCGCCTTCGCGCAGTGTGTGGACGGGGTGAACCTGAAGCTGATGAAGGCGGGCGGCATTACAGAAGCGCTGCGCATTGTCGCCACGGCCCGCGCGCATGGGCTGAAAACCATGATCGGCTGCATGGGCGAAAGCTCTGTGGCCATTGCTGCGGGCGCGTCACTTTCAGCGCTGTTTGACTATATCGACCTTGATTCCCACCTTAATCTTGATCCCGACCCGGCCAGCGGCGCGCCCTTTATGGATGGTGTGACCCTGCCCGAAGACCGGCCCGGCCACGGAGGATGCCTGAATGCTTGACCCCACACACCCCATCGCGCTGTTTGCCGAAGCGACCATGGGCAGCCTGAACGCCAAAATGGCCGAAGGTATCTTGCGCTATGGGCGCAATCCGGTGGTGGCGGTGATCGACAGCACGCAGGCCGGAAAGCGCGTGCGCGACATTTGCACATTGGACAGCGATGTACCCATCGTTGCGGCAGTGTCAGACGCGCAGGCGCTTGGCGCATCCGTGCTGGTGCTGGGCACCGCGCCGTCCGGCGGGCGCTTGCCCGTTGCGTGGCAGGGCGTCTTGCAAACGGCCATCGACGGCGGGATGAACCTTGTCAACGGCATGCATGACCGCCTTCAGCCCATGTTCGCGGACAGGTTGCGCGCGGGGCAATGGGTCTGGGATTTGCGCGTGCCACAGGGCGATGCGCCCCCCATCGCCATGGCGCGTGCGGCGGCGCTGAACAATACGCGCGTGTTGATGGTGGGCACCGATATGGCCATTGGCAAAATGACCGCCGGTCTGGAACTGACGCGCAGCTTGCAATCCATGGGCCATGACGCAGCGTTTCTGGCCACGGGCCAGACGGGGATTGCGATTACCGGCCGCGGCATTCCGCTGGACGCCATCCGCGTGGACCATGCAGGCGGCGCGGTGGAACGCATGGTGCTGGAGGCGGCGGCGCATGACATCGTCGTGGTTGAAGGGCAAGGGTCGCTGCTGCATCCGGGCAGCACGGCCACCTTGCCGCTGATGCGCGGCAGCGCCTGCACCCATATGGTGCTGTGCCACCGGGCGGGCATGGAAACACTGGACGAATTGGACAGCGTGCGCATTCCGCCCCTGCGCGATGTCATTGCCCTGAATGAAGCCGTGGCGCGCGCAGGCGGGGCGCTGACTGCGGCCAAAGTGGTGGCCATTGCCCTGAACACGGCGCGCCTGTCCGAATCTGCAGCCCGCGCAGCCCTTGACGCGGTCGAGGATCAAACCGGACTGCCCGCAACCGATCCTGTGCGCCACGGGGCTGACAAACTGTCGCTGGCGGTGACAGGGGGCGCGAGGTAGCGCGTGCGGCGCAAAACCGCGCGATCACATGCGGGCAAACCGGATCACGGGAATGCCCGCAACCGCCCCCCTAAAGATAGGGAAGCCACAGAACCAGCACAGGAAAGGCAATCAACAGCGCGACATGCAAGATATCTGCCCCCACAAAAGGCAGCGCGCCACGGAAAATCTTGTTTAACGGCACATCCCGTGCAACCCCTGACAGGATATACACATTCATCCCGACCGGCGGCGTGATCAGGGCAATCTCGGTCATGCGCACCACAAGCACGCCGAACAAAACAGCATCAAACCCCAAATTGGTGACCAGCGGGAAAAACAGTGGCACTGTCAGGGTCATCATCGCGGATGCGTCCAGCACCATGCCCAGCACAAAATAGACGACCAGTATCAACAACAGAACCGTCATGGGCGCAAAGCCGCTATTGCTGACAAAATCGACAATGTGAAGCGGTATGCGCGTGACAGTGACAAAACTGTTGAACACCAGCGCCCCGAACAGAATGCCGAAGATCATGCCTGTCGTTTTCACAGTCGCATAAATTGCCGTGCGCGCAGTGGCCCATGTCAGGCGGCCGCGCGCCGCCGTGATGACAATAGCCCCGAATGCGCCCACAGCCCCCGCTTCAGTGGGGGTAAACCAGCCCAGAATAATGCCGCCCATCACAAGGCCAAACAGAAAGATCACTTCTCCGGTTGTCTTGAAGCTGCGCAGTTTTTCGCGGAAGGTATATTTCGGCCCACGCGGGCCGGCATCCGGGTTGATGCGGCAGATTATGGCAATCGTGATAATGTAGAACACCGCCAGCAAGATGCCCGGAATAATACCGGCGGCAAACATCGCACCGATGGATGTTTCTGTCAGAATTCCATAAATAATGAACATTCCCGATGGCGGGATCAGCGCGCCGATAGTGCCGCCCGCAACCACGCTGCCAGAGGCCAGCGACAGGTCATATTTATGTTTGCGCATTTCAGGCATGGCCACCAGACCCATGGTGGCGGTTGTCGCCAGACTGGACGCGCTGACCGAAGCAAACCCCGCTGATGCCCCGATCGTTGCCATGGCCAGCCCGCCACGCCTGCGACCAATCCATTTTGCCGCGAATTCATACATGTCCTTGCCAATGCCCGACGCAAACATAAGATGCGCCATGAACAGGAATAACGGAATGGTCCCGATGGCGTGGTTGGTGACAATCCCGTAAGTTGTCACCCCGATCCGCACCACTGCCGCATCGAAACTGATGATCGCGGCAAAACCGGCAAACCCCACCAGCCCCATCGCAAACCCGATCGGCATTCCCGCAGCAATAAGGGCGAAAACGACAGCCAGCCCCATGAATCCGATTGCGACAGTGCTCATAGCTTGTTTTCCAGTTTTTCGGGGGTATTGATGCTGTCGTCATGTCCGAACAGAAGCTGGACAACCTTGAACAGCAGCGTCACGCAGATCAGGATCATGGCGGTTGCCATCATCCACCTGAAGGGCGCAATCGGGATATTGATGATGGGGGATGTTTCGCCCTGTGCGCCGCGCCGGATGGCTTCGCGTATCGTGGCCAGCGCAACCGCCATCCAGAACAACGACCCCAAACCCAGCATCAGCCCCTTCAGCGTCAGGCGAAACCGCCGGTGCTGCAGCCGTTCCACGAAAAGCGACACGCCGGTATGTTCGTTTTGCATCGTCGCATAGGCCAGCGCAAAGCTGATGGCCGGAATAAGCAACAGCTCCGCAATGACGTAGGTGCCGGGAAATGCTATTCCGATGGCGCGGAACACGACCGTCACCACGGTCAGCATCATAAGGGCCAGAATGCCTGCAACTGCAATCATGCCCGACACACGGCTGAGGAAATCCAGAATGCGCTGAGCGTATCGCATATATCCATACCTTGAGTGTTTGGGAAAGCGGGGCATGGCGGGGACACGGCAGCCCCCGCCACGTTCAAGTCAGCGCTTCAGTCGCGGGGGGCGCGCACGCGGTCCAGAATTTCCGTCCCCGGCAGACCAAGCGCGTCCAGCCGCCGGGCTGTGGCGCGGGCAGGTTCTGCGAAGGCGGCCGAATATTCGGTGATCACGCTGTCCTCCACGGTATTGAAGGCCACACCCAGTTCTTCACCATAGGCGCGGCCCGCGTCTTCGGACGCTTGTGCCAGTTCATAGGTCGTGGTCGTCAGCCACAGGATGTTGTCTTCAAACACCTGTTGAATATCCGCAGGCAGCCGCGACCAGACAGCACCATTCATGCCCCGCGAAGGATAGGCCCCCCGGCTATGGGGCAATTCGGAGTAGTAGTTGATGACTTCCGCAAAGCTGAGCGAGCGCAGCGCCTCATAAGGTGCGATCACACCGTCCACCACGCCACGTTCCAGCGCGGGATAGGTGTCTGTCATTGGCATGGTGACCCCTTCAGCGCCAAAACCGGCCAATGCGCTGACATAGTCAACTGCAGACCGGATGCGCAGGCCCTGAAGGTCGCCAAGCTGCTGGAAGGGGCGGTCGCGCAGCATAAGATGCATGGGCGTGCCTACATTGAAGCCCAGAACCTTGACGCCGTCCATCTCCTCCTCGAACTGGGGGAAATCATTCCACAGCTCCAGATACACGTCCAGAACTTCAAGCGCGTCTTCATAGCCATAAAAGAACGATGGCGTGTTGCGCGACAATTCATACCCGGAACTGGCATAGATCGGCGCGATATAGGCAAGATCGGCCACCCCTGCCGCCAGTTCGTCAATCCCCTCGCGGCTGGTGATCAATGACCGCCCCCAGAAGGGCGTGATTTCAACGCGCCCGTCGGTTTGTTCATGAATGCGGTCAATCCATGCCTGATCCGCTTCGCCATAGGGGTGCGTCGGGCCATAGGGCGACGCATAGGTCAGCCGAAATTCCTGGGCATTTGCCATGCCCAGCCCAAGGATGGTGCAAATTCCACCCGCAAGTGCAGTTCCAGTAAGGTTCGCCATCGTTTCCTCCCGATTTGATGGTTAGGTCAAGTGTCGTCTCCGAACGCGCCGGCCGCGGCAAGGGCGGTGATTTCATCCGCCTTCAGCCCCGCCGCGTGCAGGATTTCATCGCGGTTCTGACCGGGTAACGGGGCCAGATTGCGAAACTGTGCGGGCGTGCCCGTCAGTTTGACAGGCGTTCCGATGTGGCGCAGCTGTTGGCCTGTATCGGATTGCACGCGCAGCACCATCCCGCGGTCTATATTATGCGCGTCTGCAAGCGCATCCTGAATGTCATGCACGGCGCTGAACTGGGTTTGGGCGGCGGCAAGCACGTCCAGCCATTCATCGCGTGTGCGCGTGGCAAATATGCGTTCCAACTCTGTCCGCATTGTTGGCCACGACGTGATGTCATGCTGCAATTGCGCATATTCCGGTTTTCCCACCGCATCACAGAAGCGCCGCCAATAGCGCGGTTCCATATCTGTGGTCACAATGAATTTCCCGTCTTTCGTGCGCCATAGCCCCATATCCGCGCGGCGCGTTCCGCGCGGCGGGATGGTGGCAGGGTCAGGATGGCGTGACAGGACATTTACCAGAAGCGCCATGGAACAATCGCTCATGGCGATATCGACATGCTGGCCGCGACCTGTGCGCGCCCGCGCGGTCAAGGCCGCCAGAATACCAAAAGCCGCATGCGTTCCTGTGACAACATCTGCAACAGGCACCCCCGCGAAGGATGGTGCATCAGCGTTTTCGCCCATCCGCGACAGCGCACCCGACACGGCCAGCGCAACCGGGTCATGGCCCGGTTTGTCGCGGTAAGGGCCAGTCTGCCCGCATAAGGTCACGCTGCAATACACCAGCCCCGGATTGACCCGTTCAAGATCGTCAAACCCCAACCCCAACCTGGCAAGAACGCCGGGGCGATAATCCTCGACCACGACATCGGCATCGCGCGCCAGCCGTTTGACAAGCGCCTGCGCGTCCGGGTTGCCGATATCAAGTTTCATCGATGTCTTGTTGCGCGACAGGATGTCGTTGTGCCGAATATCGGCGCGCGCGTCCGGCGACAGGCGGTCCCAGCCAAAAACCTTCGCCTGTTTGTCCAACTCGCGCGGGTTTTCAAGACGAATGACATCTGCGCCCATGTCGGCAAGCAGCCATGTGCAATACGGCCCCGGCAACAAACGCGAGAAATCCAGCACCTTTATTCCTTGCAGCGCGGTCATTCAAATGCCTCCCAGCCGGGAAAGTCGTTCAGCGGCATCTTTGGCAGCAGCGTCCGATCGGGGGCCCGGCCGCCCGCGCCATGGCCGAACAGCGGCCCCGGCAGGCGTGTTGTGCCTGCATCGGTTGCGATGGGAACGAACAGGCCGCGTTCGGATAAATGGTCACTTTCGCGCACCTCCTCCAGGTCCTGAATGACCGAAAGCCCCCAGCCCAGTTCAAGCGACCATTGCCCAAGCTGATTTTTGGGATGACGCAAAAAGAACGCTTCCAGAATGCTTTGCCAACGGTCGATCACGTCCTGGGGCATGTCAGCGACCAGAATTGCCGCCCAGTCCACTTCTGCCAGTTCGCCTGCCGCATCGTGCTGTTCCAGAACCTTGACGACGGCGCGCATCATGTTCGGGTTGTCGATCATGGACCATGTCACATACCCGTCAGCGCAGGGCCAGACCTGGCGCACACCCGACTTGCCGCGCACAAGGCGGTTGCCCGTGCGTGTGCCAATCCGTCCTGTCCATTCATACATGATGGCTTCGCGGTAATTCGCCAGCGTTGTGGACTGTAGCGCCGACACCTCGACGCGCTGCCCCTGCCCGGTGCGGTGGCGCGCATGAAGGGCCATCAACCCCGCCGTTGCCACCTGAATTCCTGTCAGCGCATAGGCCTGTTCGCCGGGAAACCGAAGCGGCGGGCGATCTGGGTCGCCGGTAATATGCATCAGCCCGCTTTGCGCCATCAGCGTCAGGTCTGTGGCCACATGGCCGCTGCGCGGCCCATCCGCACTGTAGGGCCGCGCGATCACATGGATCAGGCGGTCATTTTCCACCAACAGGTTTTCGGGCAAGACAGCGCCGCGCCTGCGATCCTCCAGAAACATGTCTGCCCCGGCCAGCACCGGAAAAAGCGACGACATATCATCCGGCCAGCTATAGCGGTGCTTGCCATGGCCCCATGCCAGTTCACGCGCGGGTGTGGCCGTGTCCCTGCGCGATATGCTGATGACCGTGGCACCCAGTTCCGCCAGCATGCGCCCGCCCAGATCCACCAGACCGTCGGACAGTTCCAGAACACGAATTCCCTGAAGCTGGCTCATGCGATGACCCCTTGTGCGTGCAAGTCTTCGACATCGCGCGCGGACATGCCCAGCATGTCACAAAACACGTCCCTGTTATGCGCCCCCAGACAGGGGGCAGCGGTCACACATGCGGGGGTGTGCGAAAATTTCATCGGCGGGGTGGGCATCATGGACGTGCCCAGAACAGGATGATCCACGGCCACAAAATGGCCCGCCGCGCGCAATTCGGGGTCTTCGAACACGTCGCGCCCGTCCTGCACCGCTGCCGCCGGCACGCCTGCCGCAGCAAGGTCCGCCAGCAATGTGTCACGGTCCATCAGCGCCGTGGCGCGGGCAATCTGCTGATCTATGGCATCTGCATGTGTGATGCGGCCCGGTGCGGTGTCAAACGCGGGGTCGCCGGGCAGGTCCAGCACGGCGCAAATGCTGCGCCACTGCACATCGGTTTCAGCGGCAATCGCAATCCATTTTCCAGCGCCCCGGCAGGGATACACGCCATGCGGGCACATCACGGGGTCCGAATTGCCGGTTTTGCGGGCCTGCGGTTCGGCAAACAGGTCGGCAATGACATGAACCATCGGTTCAATCTGCGAAATGTCCAGATGCTGCCCCCTGCCCGTCCGCTGGCGGTATTCCAGCGCCGACAACACGGCCACAGTGGCAAACATGGGCGCGATGACATCGCCATAGGCAAGTGGTGGCATATGGGGGGGCCGGTCCGGCCATCCCGACAGCGCGGCATGCCCCGAATGCGCGGCGGCTGAATTGCCATATCCGCGAAACCCCGCCATAGGCCCGCTGCGCCCCGCAACTGACACACTGGCCAGAATGATGTCCGGCTTGATCTGGCGCAGGGTATCATAGCCAAGCCCGATGCGTTCCATATAGCCGGGGCCGAAGTTTTCCACCACGACATCGGCCCACAGGACAAGCTGGCGCGCCAGTTCCACCCCGCGCGGGTCCGACAGGTTCAGCGTCACACTTTTCTTCGAGGTGTTGGATTGCGCGAAAAAGGCCGATCCGTCATGATCGTCAGACTTGCCTGCAAAAGGCGGCGAGCGGCGCCCCAGATCAAGCCTGCGCGCCGATTCGATCTTGATGACCATGGCCCCATTGTCGGCCAGATCCTTTGTGGCCCGTGGTCCGGCACCAACCCAGCTGAAATCAGCTATCTTTACACCGTCTAATGCGCGCATGTTTCCCCCAAGCAATCCGGCCCCAACGGTTCATCATATGAACTATTTAGGGCAATTCAACGTATTCCGTCCAGCGCCTTGCCGACATGGGCTTGCATGTCCGCGCGGTTCCAGTCGCGCCGGTCCACCATGTCGGACCAGATTTCGATGACTTTCACACCCGCCGCTTCCAGTGCGCGGCGCGCAAATCCCGACCCATAGCCCGAAAACCTGTCATGGCGTGGTACCAGCATGACGGCGGCATCGATCCGGTAGCGCCGCGCCTGTTCAACCAGCCATTCATTCACCCAGGGCGGTTGGTGCAACTGCTCATTCATCAGGGACATGCGCGCGGCCAGCGCGCGCAGCGGGTCATCCCCGATCTTGCGGATATACCCGTCTGCCGCAAATGGCAGATACATCGACCACACGAACACTGCCCCGTGGGTGTCTTCGAATGCCGAATAGAAATCCGTATCAAACCAAAGCCCTGCCCCGATCCACATCATGCGGATGCGTTCATCGGGACAGACGGCCTGCCCATTCGCAATCCGGTCCGCCACTTCATCGCGAAAGGTGGCGGCATGCGCCAAGGCCCAGTCCGACCCGCGGTGCCATTGTGGCACCATGACATTCGGGATCTGTTCGGAAATGCGCAAGGGCGCTTTGGGTGCTTGCGCGATCATCTGATCAACGTCTTCGAAGATCGATTCCTGCCGGTTTATCGCGTGCATGTATTGGGCGAATTCATCCATGTCGAAACGCCTGCCCGTCATCTGTTCCAATGTCGTGATCAGGGTTTTCATTTCCGCGACCATCAGATCCAGCCGGTCCGGGTGATAAAGTTGTTCCCAGTTGTCGCGCGCCAGTTCCCACCAGCGCGGTGCGGGGTCAGGCACGCCCGGCGCGCTGAGCAGATGCAACGGCGCCCCCGTCGCTTTCGCCCAAAGGGCAAATACTTTCTGATGTTCATCAGAACTTTGGCGGGCGCACAGGATGGACGGGGTGGGCAAACCGCCCCATGGCTGGCGCGCGGGGTCGTTATCAAGCGCGGCGATCAGCGGCAGGCTGGAATAGCGCGGAAGATGGGGGTGAAAGCCCATTTCCGTTGCGCGGTCCAGATAATGCTCGGACAATTGCTTGGCGGCAATGACCGCAGACCACCATTGATTGGTGACAATCGGCATGCCCATCGCGTGGAACAGTTCATGCGGCGTATCTGCGTTGACGAAGGCGAATTGTTCCCCGCCCTTGATGCTTTCGCGCAAGTGCTGCACCCAGTCGCGCTGATAGCTCATCGCGGCCATTGTTGCATTCAGTGGCGTATAGCTCATACCAGCCCCCGCTGTTTCAGGTCTTTTGCCAGAACCGCATCCAGTGCGGCCAGGCGGTGATCTGCGGGAACCGCGTCAACAAAACCCAGGTCCACAAGCGGGATGCCCGCCGCGCCCAGACGTTGCTTGATATGCGGCACGTCCCAACCGAACACGTCATCATGTGGATGAAGCTGGCAGATGACCGCGTCACATTGCGCCGCCAGCAAGCGATCTATCAGCGTGTCGGTGTAGGCATCGGGGGGAACAAGCCTTTGGCAATCGGTATCGGAAGCAGCGGCCTTCAGAATGGCGTCCGGCGTCGCGGTAGCAGGCAAATCCACGGGCCAGGCCGCAACCAAAGGCTGCATGTCGCAGACAATCGCGCCATGGGCCTCAATCATATCATAAACGCCTGTCTGCGTGATGGCCGCACCAATCAGGCCCAGACGGGGGGCCTGTCGGGGCGGTTGCGTGGCCGCACCAAGGGCCGCGCGCAACAGCGCCGCATGCTGTGCCCCCCCCATCCACCGACCCGCCACATGCCACGTCATCGCTGTGCCTGCGCGAACGGGGGCATCCGTGGCAAGACGGCATTGTGTCAGTTCCGAAAGTGCGGTTGCGCGCGCATGTTCGTCCTGAAGGGCCAGTGACAGGGCATCAGGTGTGGGCGGTGCAATTTCCAGATGCTGCCACAGCGTTTCCAACTGCAGCATGTTGAACCCATGCGCATGGGGCGCATGAACAAGGTTCCACAAGATCAGCTTCGGGGTGGCAGGGGCCAGCCCCAGCCGCCGCAATTCAAGCGCGTATTGATACGCGACCAGCGCGGCCGTATCATCACGACAAAAGATAATTGCCCGCAGGTCATTGAAACAGCCACAGGCGAAACGGTGCAGAAAGCGCTGCACAGCATGGTCGACAAAGGGTTCGATGCAATCGGCCACATCCTGCCCGGCATCGGCAGTGTCATCTTGCGGCAGGATATGCAGGCAGGTGACCGGCGCGCCAGTGGCCCGCAAAAGGATTTCGGGGAACCCCTCGCCGAATATGCCGATCATATCTGTCGAAAGCACTGTGCCGCGCAAGGCAAAGGCGTTTTCCAGCATGTTGGCCGCATCATCTGACGTCACGTCGCACCCTTTCGTGATATTAGTTCATTAAATGAACTGTTAATGGTGCATGTGTCAATCCCCTTTTCTGCCTTTGACAGCGGGGCCGCCCGTTCTATAGGGTCAATGAAAACCCGAGAGAGGCCCCGATGACTGAACCCGAAGGCGCAGACCCGTCCTGTGTCGATTCAATAAAGCTTGGGCATTTGCGCGAAAACCTGCCGTTTCTGTCGCGCACGATACGGGCTTTCATCCGCGCTGAGAATGCCGAACATTTTGGCGACATGAACACAGAACATGGGGAAATTGCGACCCTTAGCCTGATCCGCGAGAATGAAGGCATTTCGCAAAACGACCTGGCGCAGTATATTGTTTTGAAGAAATCCGCTGTGGCCAGCCTGATCAAGAACCTTGAAAAACGCGGACTGGTGCAGCGGCGCAAGGTTCAAAGCGACCGGCGCTACAACGCCCTTTCGCTGACACCGGCGGGGCTGGCGTGGCATGACCAGTTGATGCAACGCATGGATGCGCAACACAAGGCCATGCTTGACCCTTTCAGCACAGAGGATCGCGCCGCGCTTCTGGACTTGCTGAACCGCCTGCATCAGCATCTTGCGGCGCGCGCATCACAGCGCGCCGCCCCGTCGCCGCAACGTATGACGCTTAAGGACTGATCGCCCTGATCCGCTGGAAACTTGACCCTGCCCCATATAAAGTTCATAACATGAACTAATTTACACGGAGGGCCATCATGGGGCAGCCACTCGCCGGTATGCGTATCGCGGATTTTTCGCATGTGATTGCAGGCCCGCTTGCAACACATTTCCTGCGCCTGATGGGCGCCGAGGTCATCAAGGTGGAACCGCCAACAGGCGACGTGCTGCGCAACTACACCCAGCGGCAGGAACTGCGCGGCATGGCCGAACCGTTTATCGGCGTGAATGCAGGAAAGAAATCGCTGGTTCTGGATCTGAAGTCAGAATTCGGGCAGGAATCTGCACGGCGGTTGATCGCGACAAGCGATGTGATGATCGAAAATTTCCGCCCCGGTGTGATTGACCGGCTGGGACTGGGCCATGCGCGCGTCATGGCAGACAACCCGTCGCTGATCTATTGCTCGGTGTCAGGATACGGTCAGGACGGGCCGATGCGCGACCACCCCGCCATTGACCAGATCATTCAAAGCGTGTCCGGGCTGATGACACTATCGGGCGAAGAGGGCGCACCGCCCATGCGAATTGGTTTTCCGGTCGTTGACACCTACAGTGCGCTGATGACTGCGTTTGCCGTGCAATCCGCCTTGCTTCAGCGGGAACGCGACCCGCAAAAGCAGGGGCAATTTGTTGATGTCGCCATGCTTGACGCGTCGCTGGTGATGATGGCGTCGGTGGTTTATCCGATGCTGATTTCCGGTCTGGCCCCTGTTCGCACGGGAAATCGCGGCTTTTCCCTGGCTCCCACCGCCGATACCTTCCCCACACGCGATCAACCGATCACAATCGGGGCTGTTCAGCAAAACCAGTTCGAGCGGCTTTGTGCCGTGCTTGGGTTGGAAAGGCTTGTTCAGGACCCGCGGTTCAGGAATTCTGACACGCGCATAGCCAATGACGACGCGCTGCAAGCCGAACTGCGCAGCGCATTTGCCCAGTATGACGCTGTTGAATGCGAAGCGCTGCTGGCCCGCGCGGGCGTGCCCGCAGGGGCGGTGCGCAGTGTGTCCGAAGCGCTGGCCCTGGACCAGTTGAAAGGGCGCAATCTGACCCTTGACGTGCCAACACCCAACCCGCATGTGCCTATGGCGAAGATCCTGAATGCCGGTTTTCAGTTCGCCCATGACGGCCCCGGCCATGACGCCCCCCCGCCCGCCCTTGGCGAACATTCCGCCGAAATTCTGGCCGAGCTGGGCATGACGGAAGATTGGCAGATGCCGCCAGTTGCATGACAACAAGACCGCACCGATAGCCCGCATCAACACCATCCCTAAATGTGGTTCGCCATGTCGGGGCCTAGCCATTCGTCAGGTTGGATACGCAGCTTCTTGATGCGTGAATATAATGTGGTCGGTTGCAGGCCCAGCAGATGGGCGGCGCCATCTTCGCCCGCGACCTTGCCTTGGGTCGCGCGCAGCGCATTGACAAGATTGGCACGCCATACAGACGACAATTCCGCTTCTGTCATCACGACTGCCGCACTGGACCCGACCGGGGACGGTCGATGCGCAAGATCCACCTGCAGCTTGCCACCTGTCGAAATGATCGCGCCGCGGTCAATCACGTTTTGCAATTCGCGCACATTGCCAGGCCATTCGTAGCGGATCAGCTTCTCCATGGAATGGCGCGAAATGCTGGGCGGTTTCATGTTCAGACGTTTGCACGCCAGCGCCAGAAAATGCGCGGCAAGCGCGGGAATATCCTCTGGCCGGTTGCGCAGCGGCACGCAGTCAATCGGAAAAACATTCAGATACATATGCAGTTCCTGACGAAATTCGCCCCGCCGCGCAAGCGTGTCCAGCGATCTGCGGCTGGCGGCAATAACACGCAGGTTGATTGCGCGCGCGCGCGTGTCCCCCAGCCGCGTGACGCTGCCTTCTTGCAGCGCATACAGCAAACGCCCTTGCAACCCCAGTGGCAGTTCATCAACGTCATCCAGAAACAACGTGCCGTTATGGGCCAGTTCCAGCATGCCCGGCTTGTCGCGCAACGCCCCCGGGAACGCACCGCGAATCTGGCCAAACAGTTCCGCTTCAATTGCGTCGGTGGTCACGGCACTGCATTTGAAATGGATCAGCGACCTGCGCCGCCGCGCACTGCCTTTATGGATGGCGGACGCGACCAGCGCCTTGCCGGTTCCCGCCTCGCCCGTGATCAGCACATTTGCTTCGGTGGCCGCCACAAGGTCAATCTTGCTAAGAATTTGCAAAATCGCCGGGGATGTGCCGATAATGTCATGATGCGCGCGTTCGGACGCAATGGTTTCCTGCAAATAGGCGTTTTCCTGTTCCAGTTGTTCGCGCAGTTCCTGCACCTGTTGCATGGCATCGCGCAATTTGCGTTCATTTTCCTTGCGTTCGGTGATGTCCCGGAAAATGACAACGGCGCCTGCCAGAACATTCTGATCATAGATCGGGGTCGAGACATATTCGACACGAATAGGCTTGCCATCCTTGCGCCAGAAAACTTCGTCTTCGATGCGGTTGACCTGTTCGAAACGGAACGACTGATAGATCGGGCAATCATGGGCTGGATATACCTCGCCATTCAGGTGGTGATGGTGAATCATCGTGTGAATATCACGCCCCAACAGGTCTTCGGCACTCCAGCCCAGCATCTCGCGGGCGGCGCGGTTGACAAATGTCGTCTTGCCATCCGCGTTGACCCCGTAAATCCCTTCGCCCGCCGCATTCAGGATAAGTTGGTTCTGGCGTTCCAGCTCATTGAAGAAATCCTGTGCGCGCTGCCATTCCAGCAGGCCAAGGCGTTGCAATTCGCTGGCTTCGGCAATCTGGTCATGGCGCGACATTTCATTCAGGTCGATCAGCGTCAGCATGACCTGATGGGAAATATCCGCGATCAGGGTGCCGCGCAGTTCACAGGTCAGCGGGTGTTTTGCACTGTCCTGCAGCGGGATGTCACGCCGCCACGCCTGACCGCGATGGCCAAGTTCATCCAGAAACACCAGAAACCGGTCAAAATTGCCCGCGATATGCGGGGCGAACTGGAACCCCGCGCCATGCCCCTGCCCAAGGAAGCGGCAGGCGCGGGAATTGGCGGCCAGAACCGTGTCGCTTGCGGTGTCCAGAACAAGGGCCGGGTGCGGGAAGGCGTCCAGCAGGGAATCAGGGGTCATCAGGTTCACGATCATGCCCCACCCTGCCGCCAGCATATGTGCCGCGCAACACGAAAAATCGTAATTTACGAAAAATCGTATTCACGATCATAGCCAACATATCACAACATACTGAAATTAAATATTTTATTAAAAATCAGCACGTCTAGCGCTTCTTTTGTTTTCTGCGCTGCAGAATTGCTACTGTGGTTTCATGATTATCAACCTGGATAGGGGAAGCCATGTCGACCAATAGCCTTGGGAACCCGTTTTCTCATAAAACAGACCTGCGCCATGGCGCAGCTTGCGGCTGCGAAACCTGCGTCAGCGATGCGCGCGCCCGCGCCACTGCGCCCACCACATCCGAGGCGATGCTGGAACGCGCGGTCGAAAGCGCGGTTGTCCGGTCGGTTTTCGGCCATAATGATATCAGCCGCCGGTCCATGATGGGCATGTTGGGGGGCGGGGCGTTTGCCGCCGCGCTGGCGTCCGTCTTTCCGCTGGATCAGGCCAAGGCGCTGATCATGGATGAACTTGGCGCACCTGAAAAGCCCGACCTGAAAGTGGGCTTCGTGGCGATCACCTGCGCAACCCCCATCATCATGGCCGAACCCATGGGGTTCTACAGGCGCTATGGCCTGAATGTGGAAGTGGTAAAAACCGCTGGCTGGGCCGTGGCGCGCGACATGTCACTGTCGGGCCAGTATGATGCCAGCCATATGCTGACGCCCATGCCGCTGGCCATGACAATGGGTGCCGGGTCAACGGCCGCTCCCTATATCATGCCCGCTGTGGAAAACATCAACGGGCAGGCGATTGTGCTGTCAAACGAACATCTGGACAAGCGCGACCCGCAGCAATGGAAGGGCATGACCTTCGGGGTGCCGTTTGAATATTCGATGCATAACTTCCTGCTGCGCTATTATGTGGCCGAACACGGGCTGGACCCCGATCAGGACATCCAGATCCGCGTTGTTCCCCCGCCCGAAATGGTGGCGAACCTGCGTGCGGGCAATCTGGACGGCTACCTGTCGCCCGACCCGTTCAACCAGCGCGCCGTGTGGGAGGGGATCGGCTTTATCCATATGCTAACCAAGGACATCTGGGAAGGCCACCCCTGCTGCGCCTTTGCAGCGCCGCGCCGTTTCGCGGTGGAACTGCCAAACACCTATGGCGCGCTGCTGAAATCCATTATCGACGCCACGCAATATGCGTCCAACCCGGAAAACCGCAAGGAAATATCAGAAGCCATCGCGCCCACGAACTACCTGAACCAGCCGGTCCCAGTGATCGAGCAGGTTCTGACCGGCACCTTCGCCGATGGTCTGGGCAATGTGCAACGCGTGCCGGACCGGATCGATTTTGACCCGTTTCCGTGGCAATCCATGGGCGTGTGGATTCTGACCCAGATGAAGCGCTGGGGCTATATCAGCGGTGATGTGGACTACAAGGGGATTGCCGAACAGGTCTATCTGGCCTCGGATGCGCGCAAGGTCATGAAAGATCTGGGCTATGACGCACCAGAGGTGAATTACAAATCCCACATGATCATGGGCAAAAGCTTCGATCCGGACCAGCCCGAAGCCTATGTCGAGAGCTTTGCGATAAAGCGGGGGTAGGCCATGCAACTGCTTTCCGTCAACAAACGCGCAGCGCTTCTGTCGGTGGTTTTGCTGATCGTGGCGCTTGGGGCGTGGGAAATCTCGGTTACGCGGCAAGTGATGGGCGAAGCGCTGACCGAATATGAAATCCTGATGGGACTGGGACAGCCGCGCGCGGCTGTGCCGCCCCCCAGCGATGTGATGGTCAAGGCGTGGGAACAACTGAGCAACCCGTTTTACGACGCCGGCCCCAATGACAAGGGCATTGGCATTCAGCTTGCCTATTCGCTGTATCGTGTGCTGACAGGGTTTGCGATGGCGGCTGCCATTGCCATTCCGCTTGGATTTTTGATTGGCATGTCGCCTGTTGCCTATAAGGCGCTGAACCCCTTTATTCAGGTGCTGCGCCCCATATCGCCGCTGGCGTGGATGCCGCTTGCGCTGTTCATCATTCAAGACAGTGAAGCCAGCGCGATTTTCGTGATCTTCATTTGTTCAGTCTGGCCCATGCTTCTGAACACGGCGTTTGGCGTCGCTGGTGTGCGCAGTGACTGGGTGAATGTCGCGCGCACCCATGAACTGGGCAATCTGCGCACTGCACTGACGGTCATTTTGCCCGCAGCCGCCCCCACAATTCTGACCGGGATGCGGATTTCCATCGGCATTGCATGGCTTGTCATCGTGGCCGCCGAAATGCTCGTGGGGGGGACCGGCATTGGATATTACGTCTGGAACGAATGGAACAACCTCGATCTGACCTCGGTCATCTTTTCAATCGTGATGATCGGGCTGGTGGGCATGATGCTGGATGCGATTTTCGCAATGCTGCAGCGCGCCGTCACCTATGCCGAATGAAAGGGCAATTTCCCATGAGCAAACCGTTTCTTAGCGTCGAGCGCCTGACCCAATCCTTCCCCGACGGTGCGGGCGGAACCCTGACTGTGTTTGAAAACGCCAGCTTTGGCATTGAAAAGGGCGAGTTCGTCTGCATCCTTGGCCATTCCGGCTGTGGCAAATCCACCATTATGAATGTGCTTGCGGGCCTTGCCGACCCCACATCAGGGGTGGTGAAAATGGACGGGGTGGCCGTATCCGGCCCCAGTCTGGACCGTGGGGTGGTGTTTCAGAACTATTCGCTGCTGCCGTGGCTGACTGCGCTGAAGAACGTCACATTCGGGGTCAAGGCGCGGCATCGCAACTGGTCGCGCGAGAAGGTGGTGGAACATGCCACGCAATATCTGGCCATGGTCGGGCTGGAAGGGGATGTGATCCACCGCAAGCCCAGCCAATTGTCGGGCGGGATGCGCCAGCGGGTGTCCATCGCGCGGGCCTTTGCGAACCAACCCAAGCTTTTGTTGCTGGACGAACCGTTCGGGGCCCTGGACGCCCTGACGCGCGGCACCATTCAGGAGGAATTGCTGAAAATCTGGGGGCAGACTGAACAGACCGTGTTCATGATTACCCATGACATTGACGAAGCAATCCTGCTGGCAGACCGCATCCTGTTGATGACAAACGGCCCGTTTGCGCGTGTCGCGGAATCGGTTGAGATTACCATTCCACGCCCGCGCGTGCGCACCGAAATTGTCGAGCACCCGAATTATTACGCCATCCGCAACCATCTGGTGCAGTTCCTTGGCAAACGATCAAAAGAACTGGCCGGCCAGGCCTCTGACGGGGAAAGCCAGTCGCCCCAATCGGTGCGCATAGACCTGTCGACCCCGCCCACCGAAGACCCCGAGCCTGCGCCCCGCGCCCCCCGGCTGCAGGCCGTGAACAGCTGACCCCCCGCCCCATAAGAAAAAGGAGACACCCATGAAAGACCACATGATGGATACCGAGATGCTGACCAAAGAAGACGTAACTGCCCTGATCCTTGCGGCGAAGAAACGCAAGAAAATGAAATGGGAAGAAATTGCCGCCGCTATCGGGCTGTCGCCTGTCTTCACTCATTCCGCCGCGATGGGGATGAATTCCATGCCCGCTGACAAGGCCGCCGCGCTGGTCGCGCTGCTGGATCTGCCCCTTGATGCACAAGATGTGCTGGAAGACTACCCCACCAAGATTTGGGAACAGGCCGTGCCAACCGACCCCTGCATCTACCGGCTTTATGAAATTGTAGGGGTCTATGGTCCCACGATGAAGGCCATCATTCAGGAAGAATTCGGCGATGGCATCATGTCCGCGATTGATTTTGACATGATCATCAGCCGCGTGCCCCACCCCAAAGGCGACCGCGTCAAAGTTGAGATGACAGGCAAGTTCCTGAAATACAACGACTGGTAAGCGCGACGCCCCAGACCGCGCCAGTGGTGCGGCGGCGGGGTCGCGCCATCAGTGCAAGGCCCTGTGCTGCATTCAGTGCTGGCCGCGCGGCGCCATGGTCACACTTTTATTGTGGCGTGGCGCTGCGTGCAAAACCCTGTGCCGGTTTCGGGCGCTGCCGAGTGCATTTCGGCAGCGCTTTTCTATGTTTGTGCGCTGGCGCACAGGCCATCCACCCAGAATTCAGGCCAGACCAGCGCCGCCATGGGACCGCAAATCAACAGCAAGCGCGCGATCTGCTCGCCTGTGGGATGCGACGAAAACAGGCTTTTCGGGCTGGAATGATGCAGGTTTCTGCAGTGTTTGCCCCGGCAACACGCCGTTTCAAAACCGCCCCCATCTTGGTTAAAAAAAGCTTGTCCAATGACGAGAATCAGGCAATTTTATTCTCACTGGCAGGGCCATTCGTGAGAACCGCATAGAATTCACTGCCAGACATAGACATTTTTTCGACTGCTTATCGCTATTTCATATTGATCAAGGGACTTTCGCCATGTCGATTTCCAGAAGCGGCACGTTTAATGAAAACCCCGGTTTTGGGGAATGGGCCTATGGTGTCAGTGGGTTGGGGACGCTGACGGTTGATGGCGGCAGCGTGCTGACAATGACGTCTTCCTCCGGGGGGGGGCCATATGTGCGCGTTGGCCGCTTCGCCAATGGCGACGGCACCATCACGGTTACGGGCACCGGCAGCACGGTCCGGATTGATTCGGCGGGCAGCACAGCAGTCGGTGACGGGGCGGGGCTGCAGATCGGGCGCGATGGCGCGGTGGGCGTGGTCAATGTGCTTGACGGCGCGGCGCTGCGCATCATCGATGCTGTCGCAACAAGCGCGGGCATCAATGGCGATGAATACCTTATTGTCGGTCGCGGCACAGGGGGGAACGGAACGCTGAATGTGCAGGGCGGCGAAGTCGAGCTGTCAGGAAACGGCGCATCCCTTGTCGTTGCCCGAGATGGCGCAACCGGCGCGCTGAACGTGTCGCAGGCGTCCCGGATTCAGATTACCAACAGCCCGGCGGAACTGGACAGAAACGCCAGCCTGACATTGGGGCGCACGGGTTCCACAGGAACCGCGACGATTGACAGTTCCACGGTCATTCTGGAAAATCGTGGACTGGGCGAAGCCTATCTGGCGGTGGGCCGGTTTGGCGCCGCCACCATGACAGTCACAGGCACGGGTGCCACCGATCACGGGGTGTTCCTGCATGGCGGCAGTGGCAGCTACGCATTCGTCGATATCGGGCGCGGTCCCGCAGGCTTTGGCACGCTGACCGTCACCGATGCCAGTTTGCGGTTGCAAAATGATGGCCAAGGGTTTGACGGTGCCAGCACTGGCGCAGGCGGCGATGTGGACTTACGGATTGGCCGTGACGGCGGCACAGGTACGCTTGTTCTTGACGGGGCCCAGCTTGATATGCTGGCAGAGCGAAGCGCCAGCCTGTCTTTGGGCGATAATTTCTACAATACCGAAGAAAACGCCGGGGGAACCGGAACCCTGACCCTGCGCAATGGCAGTGTGGCGAATATTGTTTCGCTGGAAGGGTCGGGGCCACCTGATGCGGAAACCCGCTGGGATGCTTATGTCTATGTTGGCGATGCGCTGGCGACGGGCATTGCCGCAGTGGAACAGTCCACATTGGTGATAGAAAACCGCCACACTGGCGAGGCGTATCTGGGTGTTGGCCGGTTTGGCACGGGCACCATGACAGTGACAGGCACCGGCGCCGCCGATCACGGGGTGTTCGTGCATGGCGGCGATGACGACTATGCCTTCGTCGATATCGGGCGCGGTGCAACCGGCAATGGCACAATGACAGTGACCAATGCCACCTTGCGGTTGCAAAATGACGGTGTCGGGTTTGACGGTGCCACCTATGGCGCTGGCGGGGACGCGCAACTGATAATCGGGCGCGCGGGCGGCACAGGCCAGCTGACGCTGAACCCCGACGCGAAGCTGGAAATGACCGCCACTGACGACAGTTTTATTCTTGTAGGCAATGGCGGCGACGGCACACTGACAGCCAACGACGCCAGCATCGATCTTGTCGCAGGGGACCGCGCGGCGATTACGGTTGGCCAAACCGCGGATAGCACCGCAGCAGCAAGTTTCACCGATGGCAGCACTGTCTCCGTGCAGGGTGCAAGGGCAGGTCTGATCGTCGGCTGGGGCAACGGAACGGGCACAAGCGACGTCACATTCGACGCATCAAACCTCACGATCACGGCAAGTGAGGTCGCTGCGATCACGCTTGGAACACCCCCGCCGGGCGAAGTGTCCTTGGGGTCGGGCACTGGCACGCTGACCTTGATGAACAACGCCAGCGTAACATTGGACGCCTCCATCGGTCAGGCCGGGCTGCTTATTGGCGGCGGTACGGGGGGGGCGGGGGTGCTGAATGTCACCGCAGGGTCCGCGATCAGCATGTCGGGGGGCACAACGGCAGCCGAAATCGGCACCAATGGCGGCACCGGCACCGTGACGGTGGGGCAGAACAGCCAGATTGCGGGGTTTGACACTGCCGAGATCGGATCGGTCGGGGGGTCAGGGCGGATTGTGTTGCAAGACGGCGGAACCTTTGGTGGTGCCGGTTCCGTGACGACCTTACATCAGAACGGCGTTCTGGAAGCGGGCGCTGGTGCGCTCGGCGGTGATCTGGTGGTTGATGGCGGTCTGGTTGACATGCAATCATCAGACCTGTCGCGCCTTGATGTGATGGGCAATGCCAATCTGGGTTCGGGGCGCGTGCGGCTGGAAATTGGCGCGTCAACGCATGACAGCATCGACATTGCGGGCAGTGCGCAGATTGGCACAGGCACCGCTGGCAATACAGAATTCACGGTCAACCTGATCGAAGACCGGGTTCTGGCCGCCGGGGAAACTGTTGGTTTGCTGCGCGCGACGGGGGGACTTACGGTCAGTGACATCGCGCGGCTGGATGCCGGGGTAAGTGGGGCAAATGCCGGGTTTTCATGGGTGCTCGGGGTGCAGGCGGCCCATGCTGACCAACTGGCGCTGACAGCACTTACGCCCTCTGACACCGGGCCGGGAACAGGCGGCACGCTGGATCTGGCGGGCAACACGCAAGCCACCGCCGTCTGGAACAGCGCCACTGCCCAATGGACGGTCGAGGGCGGCGCATGGGTGGCGGGCATCGCAACAAACCTTGACGGCCTGTCGGGCACGGCATTCGGGGACCAGATCGATGCAAGGGGCCTGTCCAGCGCGATCCGCATCACTGGCGGGGCGGGCGATGATACCTTCTATGGCGGCGGCGGGGATGACATCATCATCGGCGGCGGCGGGCAGGACAATGTCATCTATGGCGCCGCGCGCGCGCAATATGACATACAGACCGATCACGCCACCGGGGTAACAACCGTCACAGACCTGCGCAATCCCGCAACAACGCCTGATTACAGTGGAACCGATACCCTGACGCGCGTGGAACTGCTGCGGTTTGCGGATATGGACGTCTCGCTTGCGGTGGACACAACGATTGCCATCACCGGACGGCCCGGAACGGGAATGACGGGTGTCATGCTGAACGCGACCCTATCCGACGGGGCCGTAGAGGCCGTGGGAAATACAGGAAACGATGGCCAGGTGATTTTTTCGACTGCTGCGGGCGGTGATATCCGGATCACTGGAACAAAACCCTATGACCCCGCCACAGACGGCACGATCACAGCAAGGGATGCGCTGGACGTTCTGCGCCTTGCTGTCGGGCTGTCGCCAAGCTGGGGTTCTGCCGCGCCGCTGGATTTCATCGCCGCTGACATCAATCAAGATGGCCAGATCACCGCTGCCGATGCACTGGATGTTTTGCGCGCAGCCGTCGGCCTGCAAGGCCCAAACCAGCCACGCTGGTTCTTCATTGACAGTGAAACCGACCTGTCCAGCATTGGCCGCAACAACACGTCAGTTGATGAAGGGGTGCTGTTCAACCCTCTGACTGCCGATATCTCGGGTCTTGGCATGACGGGCATCTTGCTGGGCAGCATGCAGGATTTCGCGCAGTGATGCAGCCCTTCCCAATGCCTGTCCGACAAGACGGGTCTTGCGAGCGTGTATTGACAGGCCATTCAGGGGGCGTGATCAGCAGTGACAGACCCACCTGCCCTTGATCTGTGCGTTTTGCCACAGATCAAGGGCAGGTATTATTTTGCCAAAACCACCCGGAAAACCGCCCCCCCCTTTGCAGCATCCAGCGCAACTTGCTTCGGAACAACGCCTATCTACCTGTGGCCTCGGACATGCCCCCCTATAATTGTGAACTGCACGCAGATGCATGCATCTGAACAGGAGTGGTCAGACCGGGGGCGCGTATGCGCAGCTTTACAGGGTTCTGGGTATCGCTAAAGGGCGCGGCAAGCGGGTCGGACAGAAACAATCGCCACGTCTGGGGGCGACGGTCTTGCGGGACATGTTCGTTCCGTGTCATATTATACACGAAAACCGATTGATCCGAATAAGTC
>NZ_JBQTCF010000019.1:0-83767 GCF_052379845.1 Roseinatronobacter sp. NSM
GGGCAACACCCTCAAATCACCCTCCACCAAAAACAAACCCGGCCAAAATGACCGGGTTTGTCAGCAGTCTGAGGCCCCGAACCATGTTCGGGGCCTTTTGCATATTGAGCAGGGCTGGCTTATTCCTTGGGCGCGTCAGGGTCAGGTTGGCCGACCCCTTTGAACAACCGCTTTAACGGGAATGTCCAGACAATTCCCAGCGCTATGTAAATTGCCAGTTCCACCAGAAATGGCGGCCTGTCAAACAGGTCAATCACATTCACAGTTACAACGATATATAGCGGCAGTGCCACCACCAGCGCAAAAAGCGCCCAACGTCGTCTGGCTTTCCATGATAAGGTCATCAGTCTTCAAACGGGTCTGTTACAAGGATGGTGTCGTCGCGTTCCGGTGATGTTGAAAGTAGCGCGACAGGGCAATCAATCAACTCCTCGACGCGGCGAACGTATTTGATGGCGTTCGCGGGCAGGTCTGCCCAGCGCCGCGCGCCTTCGGTCGACTCACTCCAGCCCGGCAGTTCCTCATAAATTGGCACGCAGCGCGCCTGCTGATCTGCCGCTGTGGGCAGGTAGTCCAGCTGCTTGCCGTCCAGTTCATAGCCCACACAGATTTTCAGCACATCGAACCCGTCCAGAACATCCAGCTTCGTCAGCGCAATGCCATTCACGCCGCTTGTCGCGCAGGTCTGGCGCAACAGGCAGGCGTCAAACCAGCCGCAGCGCCGCTTGCGGCCTGTTGTGGTGCCGAATTCATGCCCGCGCTCGCCCAGCCGCTGGCCATCTGCGTCATGCAATTCCGTCGGGAAGGGACCTTCGCCCACGCGGGTCGTGTAAGCCTTCACAATGCCCAGCACAAAATCAATCGCGCCCGGCCCCACCCCCACACCCGTCGCAGCCTGCCCCGCGATCACGTTGGACGAGGTGACATAAGGATAGGTGCCGAAATCCACATCCAGAAGGGCACCTTGCGCGCCTTCGAACAGAATACGCTTCCCTGCCTTGCGCTTGTCGTTCAGCACTTTCCAGACAGGTGCTGCATATTTCAGGATTTCGGGCGCGATGTCACGCAATTGCGCTAGTAGGGCGTTGCGGTCAACTTCGCCCAGGCCCAGCCCCGCGCGCAAGGCGTTATGGTGCACCAACGCGCGATCCACCCGCATTTGCAAAGTCGCATCATCGGCCAGATCCGCCACGCGGATGACGCGGCGGCCAACCTTGTCTTCATAGCATGGGCCAATGCCGCGCCCGGTGGTGCCAATTTTGGCCACTGCGTTCTGGCTTTCGCGCGCGCGGTCAAGTTCGCCATGGAAGGGCAGAATCAGTGGCGTGTTTTCAGCAATCATCAGGGTTTCTGGGGTAATGTCCACGCCTTGGGCGCGGATCGTCTCAATCTCTTGCAGCAGGTGCCACGGGTCCAGAACGACGCCATTGCCGATGACCGACAATTTGCCGCCACGCACCACGCCTGACGGCAGCGCATGCAACTTGTAGACCTTGCCATCAACAACCAGTGTGTGCCCGGCATTATGGCCGCCCTGAAACCGCGCCACCACATCGGCACGTTCTGACAGCCAGTCTACAATCTTGCCTTTACCTTCGTCACCCCATTGGGCGCCGACTACCACGACATTGGCCATGAATGGTCCCCTTTGACTTGCAAACCGCCGCCTGTCATAGCGCTTCGCTGCGCGCTGTAAAACCCGAAATAACGTATCGGCCCGCCCCTGCTGTGCGGGAAACAGGGGTTGCGGGCAATGGCCCAAGCGCCTAAGTAAGCGGGAACAGAAAAAGCGGGTTGTTCCTGATGCAAAATGTCGTGCTGATTGTCCATCTTCTCCTGGCGCTGACGCTGATTGGCGTCGTGCTGGTGCAGCGCTCCGAGGGGGGTGGTTTGGGTATTGGTGGTGGCGATGGCAGCCCGCAGGCAGGCCGCCCGCCGTTGACAGCAATGGCAAAACTGACATGGGGTCTGGCAATCGCGTTTATCGCCACGTCGCTGGCACTGACAGTGATTGCCGCGCAACAATCGGCCAGCGTGTCTGTGCTGGACCGTCTGGGTGTTCCCACACCGTCCAGTTCCAGTGTGCCAGCCCTGCCCACAACCGACAGCTTGCTGCCGCCGCCTGCTGCTGACGACACGCTGGCCCCACCGGCCGCAGATTAAGGCAAACCACAATTTCTTGCGGGGTGCATTTTTTGTGTGCCCCTATCTAGCGGCTGGCTTGCGGTTGCGGGCATTTTAGGCTATGGCTTGAACCCCGTGATACTTGGGGTTTTGCACGCGCCCCGCTTCCGCCGAAATACATGATCACGGGGGGTCGTTTCGACCATGGCACGTTATATTTTCGTAACTGGTGGCGTTGTTTCCAGCCTTGGCAAGGGGCTTGCATCTGCTGCATTGGGTGCCTTGTTGCAAGCGCGCGGCTTCACGGTGCGGTTGCGCAAGCTGGACCCCTACCTGAATGTCGACCCCGGCACCATGTCGCCGTTTGAACATGGCGAAGTGTTTGTCACCGATGACGGTGCGGAAACCGATCTGGACCTTGGGCATTATGAACGCTTCACGGGCGTGGCCGCGCGCCGCACTGATTCGGTGTCGTCAGGGCGCATTTATTCCAACGTGCTGGAAAAGGAACGCCGCGGC
The DNA here is from genome assembly GCF_052379845.1 of Roseinatronobacter sp. NSM. Lineage (NCBI taxonomy): Bacteria > Pseudomonadati > Pseudomonadota > Alphaproteobacteria > Rhodobacterales > Paracoccaceae > Roseinatronobacter > Roseinatronobacter sp. NSM. The sequence continues at coordinate 2,644 of NZ_JBQTCF010000019.1, forward strand.
GATTATCTGGGCAAGACCATTCAGGTCATTCCCCATGTCACGAATGAGATTAAGGACTTTCTTGCCGTGGGCGAGGATGAGGTTGATTTCATGCTGTGCGAGATTGGCGGCACAGTGGGCGACATTGAAGGGCTGCCATTTTTTGAGGCTATCCGCCAGTTCAGCCATGAACGCCCGCGCGGGCAGTGCATTTTCATGCATCTGACCTTGCTGCCCTATCTGACCGCCAGCGGGGAATTGAAAACCAAACCCACGCAGCATTCCGTCAAGGAACTGCAATCCATCGGGATTGCGCCTGACGTGCTGGTGTGCCGGTCTGAACAGCCCATCCCCGAAAAGGAACGCCAGAAAATTGCGCTGTTTTGCAATGTGCGCCCCGAAGCCGTCATTCCCGCCTATGACCTGAAATCCATTTATGAAGCGCCGCTGGCCTATCATCGTGCGGGGCTGGATCAGGCGGTTCTGGATGTGTTTGGCATAACCCCTGCGCCGCGCCCGAACCTGGACCGCTGGGAAGATGTGCTGGACCGCCTGCAAAACCCAGAAGGTGAAGTGCGCATTGCCATTGTCGGCAAGTATGTCCAGCTGGAAGATGCGTATAAATCCATCAAGGAAGCGCTGATCCACGGCGGCATTGCCAACCGCGTGAAAGTGCATGTTGAATGGATCGATGCGGAAGTGTTCGACCGCGAGGATCCGGGCCCGGCGCTGGAACGTTTCCACGCAATTCTGGTGCCCGGCGGGTTTGGCGAACGCGGAACCGAAGGGAAAATTCGCGCGGCAACCTATGCCCGCGAAAAGAAAATTCCCTATTTCGGCATTTGTCTGGGCATGCAGATGGCCTGTATCGAAGCGGCCCGCAACCTGGCCGGTATCCCTGATGCGGGATCGGAAGAATTCGATTTCGAGGCTGGCAAGAAGCGGTTTACCCCTGTTGTCTATCACCTGAAGGAATGGGTGCAGGGCAACCACAAGGTGGAACGCAAAGTGGGCGATGACAAGGGCGGCACCATGCGCCTTGGGGCCTATACCGCCCATCTGAAAGAGGGGTCGAATGTGGCCCGCATTTATGGCGCAACCCGCATCGAGGAACGCCATCGTCACCGCTATGAGGTGGACACCCAGTTTCGCGCCGCCCTTGAAGGGGTGGGTCTGACATTCTCTGGCCTGTCACCCGATGGAAAATTGCCCGAGATTGTCGAACATGAAGGCCATCCGTGGTTTATTGGTGTGCAGTTCCACCCCGAACTGAAATCCAAGCCATTTGAACCCCATCCCCTGTTTGCTGATTTCGTGCGCGCCGCGGTTGATGTGTCGCGTCTGGTGTGACGCGGCCTAGTATTCAACAGGCGGCGGGGCAGGCTATTTCAGGGCGTTTGACACAACACGCGCCAGTTCCTGCCTGTTGATGGGTTTTGGCAATATGTCGGTGAAACCTACGGCAAGATAGGTTGCAATCTGGTCTTTCATCACATTCGCGGTTGCCGCGATAGCGCGCGGGCGGGGGCGGCCTGTTTCCTTGGCCTCTTGCAGGATCGTGGTGAAGGCTTCTATGCCGTCCATGACCGGCATGGAGATGTCCAGAATAACCAAATCGAAATCCTGTTCGCGCCATAAAGCGCAGGCTTCGGCGCCGTTTTCCGCAAAGGACGCATCGATGCCAAGTTGTCCCAGCATGATTTGCATGATCATGCGGTTGGTGGCCGTGTCGTCGGCCACCAGAACTTTGCGCCCGATCAGGTTTTCAGCATCTGGTCGCGTTTTGTTGTCCTGACGGGCGGGCTGCGTGTTGGACGGGGCCTTCTGCACTGGCAAGTTTAACCTGACAGCTATTTCTGTGCCTCTTCCCTGCACGGATTTGACGATGATTTCCCCGTTCATCATGTCAACCAGTCGCCGCACAATTGCCAGCCCAAGGCCGGTTCCCCCGTAACGCCGGGCGATGCCGGATTCGGCTTGTTCGAATTCCTCGAATACGCGAAGCGACTGTTCCTGCGTCATCCCGATGCCGGTGTCGATGACCGTGAATTCCACGCAATCGGGACTGGTTGCATCAACCTGCACTGTGATCTGGCCCGCTGGCGTAAACTTTATGGCATTGCCGATCAGGTTTTGCATGATCTGTGTAATTCGGGTTGAATCCCCGATGCGCTGTTCCGCGCGATCCCCCCGGTAGTCAACGTGGAATTCCAGCCCCTTCGCGCGGGCAGCGCCATGATGAAGCGCCCGTAGCTGGGTCAGAAGGGTGTTCAGGTTGAACGGTTTGGGGTCAAGCGTCAGTTTGCCCGCCTCCACCTGTGCCAAATCAAGGATGTCGTTCAGAAGGGACAGCAAATTCCAGCCCGAATCGCGGATTGTGGTGATCATGCCGTGCTGCTCTGGCGACAATTCGCTATCGGCCAACACATCGGCCATGCCCAGAATGCCGGTCAGCGGGGTGCGGATTTCATGGCTCATATTTGCCAGAAATGCGGATTTGGCGGCGTTTGCCGCTTTGGCGCGGGCTGCGGCGTCGCGCAATGCCGCCTGTGTGGACAGATGGTCGGTAATGTCCACCAAGGAACACACAACGCGCGCGGCATTGCCGTTTACCTGCAAGGGGGTGGCGTTCAGTGATACGGCGCGCCGTGTCCCATCAGGCCGTTGCACCGAAATGCGTATATCGCGTAGCGATTCGTTATTGCTCAGGGCGTGCGACACCAATTCTTCGCTGGCGGATATGGGACTGCCGTCCAGTTCGGTAATGCCCCAGCCGGGGTCCGCATAGTGCTTGCCAATACAGCCGCCGGGGCCGACACCCAGCAAGCGTTCGACTTCTGCATTCGCAAAGACAATTCGCCCGTTGCGCCCGAATGCCAGCATTCCGGCGATGTCGGTTTCCAGAACGCGCGCAAGAAAATCGCGCTCTCCGCGCAGTTCGTCCTGCAGTGTCAGGACATCGGTAATGTCGATCAACGATATTAACCAACCCATGCGCGCTGTCTTGTGCCTAAGGGGGCGGTTTACCGCAACGACTTGTGTGGCGTATATGCGCCCTGCGATTGACAGTCGTGTGGTCTGGGGCGGCTGGGCGTCGTCTTGCATGGTGTCCAGCAGCAGTGCAGCGGGCGCGTCTGATGGCAAGGGTGCCCCGCGGTCCAGCAGAATGCCAGCATTGCCAAACACCTTTTGGGCGGCGGTGTTCGTTGTCATGACGCGCCCGGTTGTGTCCACCATAATGGTAGGGTCGCGCGTGGTGAAGAACAACAGATCGCGGCCAATCGTCGACAGGTCGAACGGGCGGGTTATGACCATCATCCAAGTGAATAAAAACAACACTAACGCAAACATGAACGGTGTCGGGTCAAACCCAAATAGTGTCACCCCGCCCAGAATATAGGCCAGATTTCCCGCAACAGGAAACAGGGTGATCGCCAGCAACATGCCGAAATGCGCGCGATAGGCGGGATTGGCCAGCCACATGCCCGAAAGCCCAATGCCAACCGCGGCCAGCAAGAACACATACAGATATGCTGCAGCGCCGTAAAATAGTGGCCCATGCTGATATTGCACTGACAATCGGCCGTCAATTTCCAACATGGCTGTTTCAGGCCCATAGAACAGGCCATGCCACGGATTGGTGAAGGCCATCAAGGTTATGATCAGGGGACCGCCCACCAGGGCGGTCTGTTCCCATCGCGCCAAACCCTGACGCCGCCCGAATGCATAGGCGTGCAAGAAGAAGGCCCAGACGGTTGGCAGAAGCACAATCATCGGCCACGCCATCAGCGCGAAGGTCACCTTGCAGTGTTCAAGCGTCGTGGACATTTCCAGAATGGCGGCTGCCAGCCATCCCAGCATGACAAGATGCGCTGTCACGCAGAACCCTTTGCCCGAAAAAGGCGCCTGTTTCGCAATGCTGACCGTCAGCACAGCCAGCCCGGCCCAAAGAACAAGGATTGCGGCAGTTGCCGTGTCGAATGATGCGGATAACACGCACTGCATTACAAAGCCGTCCAGTGCCTTGATTGACGCGCCAAGCAATGGAAAGTGAGCATAGGAAATTCCGCATAAAACAGCAAAAAAACCCTACGTTTCTGAGGGCGGTTTTGCAAGTTGCAAAGCCACATGCACAGGTTGGCACAGCCGCAAACGCTGCGATATTATAGCATTTTCGAGAAAATTTTTACAGACTTTTGCGATTTGAGAATGCTGCAACCCGAAGCGAATGCATTTCGAAAGCAATAAACACACAGATGACTTTCATTCAGGCCCTGCTGCGTTCATGGGCATTCACGCGCCACCCTGTGCCGCAATGGCTTCCTCGTTTCAGCATGCCAAAATAGGCTTCTGCACAACATATTCCAAACCGCCCACGCCGGAAACGCACAGGCTGCGACGTGCAGACACGTTGCAGGTAATCGTTCCGCTGCGTCTGGCGCATGACCAGATGCCGCATAGCAGCGGTGCGTTCAAACTGGCTGGTGTCCTGCCTAAAGGGTGACATCCACATGCGCCGTGGTGTCGTCCACTGCGTTTGGTGTCAATTGCGAAAGAATATGGTAACCGTCATGCGGTACCTTGGCCTGACTAGGTTCGGCCTGCGCGTTGTCTTCTTCTATTGCGACGTTTGCGGGTTCAGCAAGAGATTCGCGCAGGTGTTGTATGACATTCACTTCAAATGAAGGCGGTGGGCCAACAAGGCGGTTGCGCTTGTCCTGCGGTGAAGCCATTGGCCGCGATGACGAAAGATCTGCCTTGGTCAGGGCTTGCCCTTGTTGGACGGCTGTTGAGATAAGGCTTTTTGCAGTCGGTGCCCCCCCGCGCGACGCGTGCGGTTGCATCAATTGTGCCAAAGGTTCGCGGTGACTGGGCGCGATTGGACCATTTGCAGGTGTCGTTGGAAGAATCGGCATATCCCCCTCCAATTGATTGATGGATATAATTCAGGTCAACAGGTTAACAGGAGGGATTTAATATTCTGTTAAAAAAGCGAATTTCTTTACTTATGGTTAACAAGTGGGTGCCGGCGCATTTGCACCAAAAAAGGGGACAGCGTTCTGGCTGCCCCCTTGACATGTTGCTTACTGCAGATTGCGCAAAACCGGTTCCCACTTTTGCGCAATCTGTTCCAAAGCGTTTCAGCGCAAAATGCTGCGGCCCGCGAAAACCGCTGTTTCGCCCAGCATTTCCTCAATCCGGATCAACTGGTTGTATTTTGCCAGCCGGTCTGACCGTGCAAGCGAGCCGGTCTTGATTTGCCCGCAATTGGTGGCTACGGCCAGATCGGCGATTGTTGCATCTTCGGTTTCGCCGGACCGATGGGACATAACGCATGTCATGCGTGCGCGGTGGGCCATGTCCACAGCGGCCAGGGTTTCGGTCAATGTGCCGATCTGGTTGACCTTGACCAACAGTGAATTACCGCAGCCTTTTTCAATGCCTTCGGCCAGACGCACGGGGTTGGTGACGAACAGGTCATCGCCCACCAACTGGACCGACGCGCCCAGTCGGTCTGTCAGCAGTTTCCAGCCGTCCCAGTCGTCCTCGGCGCAGCCGTCTTCGATGCTGATGATGGGGTAATCGGCAACAAGTGCTGCCAGATAGTCGACATTTTCCGCCGGTGTCAGGGATTTGCCTTCGCCCACCATCTCATACTTGCCGTTCTTGAAATACTCGGTCGCGGCGCAATCCAGCGCAAGGCAGATATCCTCGCCGGGGGTGTAGCCTGCTTTTTCAATGGATTTCAGAATGAAATCCAACGCATCGCGCGTGGATGACAGGTTCGGGGCAAATCCGCCCTCATCCCCGATGCCAGTGGACAGGCCAGCAGCGGAAAGTTCTTTTTTCAGGGTGTGGAACACTTCTGCGCCCATGCGAACGGCTTCGCGGATGCTGGTTGCGGAAACCGGCATGATCATGAATTCCTGAATATCGATCGGGTTGTCGGCATGTTCGCCGCCATTGATGATATTCATCATGGGAACGGGCAGGGTGCGCGCTGATGTGCCGCCCACATAACGAAACAGCGGCTGGCCTGTATAGTCCGCAGCCGCCTTGGCCACAGCCAACGAGACGCCCAGAATGGCATTCGCACCCAGGCGCGCCTTGTTGGGGGTGCCGTCCAGTTCCAGCATGGCCGCGTCAATAGCGACCTGTTCAGTGGCGTCAAAACCCACCAGCGCTTCGGCCAATTCGCCATTCACTGCGGCAACGGCTTCCAACACGCCCTTGCCCATGTAACGCGATTTGTCGCCATCGCGGCGCTCCACGGCCTCGTGCGCGCCTGTGGACGCACCGGACGGCACTGCGGCGCGGCCCATGGTGCCATCTTCAAGAATGACGTCCACCTCAACGGTCGGGTTGCCCCGGCTGTCCAATATCTCGCGGCCAATAATATCAATGATCGTGCTCATGCGGTGCCCCTGTTCGCTGGAAACGGTTTCAGCTTCCTATAGCGGCAGAACATGACAAGTTCTAGGCCACTTTCGTTTCCCGCCACAGCGTGAACAGCCCGGCCGCGACAATAATTGCAGCCCCCAACAAGGTTATCCCGTCAGGGCGTTCCCCGAACACCAGCACCGCGACCACCAATGCAAATAGCATGCGTGTATATCTGAACGGTGTCACGAAGGACAATTCGCCCACCCGCATGGACGCTACAAGCGCGTAATAGGCCAGCACCCCGACCGAAAGCGCGGCACCCAGTGTTGCAAGCTGGGCCAGTGACGGGATGATCACAGAATGGCCCATTGCCGCCATCAGGAAAAATCCTGCGGGAACCAACATGGCGAAGGCCCATGATGAAATCTGGTAGCTGGACACGGCACGCGGAATCACACGTGTTGCCAGGTCACGCCCGGCCAGACCGATAACCCCGATGATCGCAAAAAGGGATGCGGGTTCAAACCCGGACATGCCGGGCCGGACAATCAGCATCACACCGAAGAAGCCAAGGGCAATCGCACTCCAGCGGCGCCAGCCCACCTTTTCGCCCAGAAACAGCACTGCGCCAAGGGTGACAACCAAGGGCGCGGCCTGCAAAATGGCAGAAGCGGTGGCCAGACTTGCCAACACAAACGCAAGAACAAAGCCGACGGTCCCCACAATTTCCGCAGCATTGCGCAACAACAGCGCCGGCGTCAGCAGCGCGGGCGAAAGCACTTGTTGCCCCTTGCGGTGGGCGATTGCGCCAAATGCGACAGCACCGCCTGCGCCCAGTAACACAAGGATCTGGCCGACCGGCAGGGTATCTGCCAACAGCTTGATAAACATGTCTTCCAACGCAAAGCCCGCCATCGCAAGGGACATAAGAACAGCGCCGCGCAGATTGTCGGTCATGGGGTAGGGTCTTTCACATGTGAACTTGATCAAGGGCTACAAGCTGCGCCCTGAATTTGAAAGAGGAAAAGCAAAAAGCGCGCCGATCCGGGCGCGCTTTTCAATGGGTTATGATAGGATCTATTGCCTAGTCTTGCTTTGCTGCGCGCTTGATTGGTGCCCACAATTGCTTGTTGGTCAGATACAGCAATGCCGCCAGAACCGACAGGAAGATGACGCCCACAAAACCAGCGCGCTTGCGTTCAACCAGTTTGGGTTCAGCGGTCCACATCAGGAATGCAGCAACGTCCTGCGCCATTTGTTCCTCGGTGGCGGGGGTGCCGTCGGCATATTCGATCATATCATCGAACAACACCGGGTTCATTGACACCCAGCCATCATAGGCCGCGTTGTAGTAAAACAGTGTACCCGCCTGAAAGTCCTCTTCGCCGGTGTATCCGGTCAGGAAGGATGCAATATATTCCGGCCCGCCCAAACCGCGGAAAAGCTGGTTCAGGCCCAAACCATATGGCCCGGCGAAGCCGACACGCGCTTTAGCCATCAAGCTAAGATCAGGTGCCCCTTCGAACTGCGATTCGGGGAAATGGTCCGGCCCTGCCGCTGTGCGCCAGTCGCGCAACTCTGCGTCCCAGATTTCATACATTTCCGCATAGGCGCGCATCTGGTCGTCGGGCAATTCTGGCCCGTTGCGGTCACTTAGCGTGCGGAATGCGACGAATTCCAAGCCGTGGCAGCTGGAGCATACCTCGGTATAGACCTGAAGGCCGCGTTGCAACTGGTTGCGATCATAGACCCCGAATGGCCCTTCGAACGAAAAGCTGAAATCGGTTATCTCGCCCAGCCCCCCGGCCGAGAAGGCCGGGGTTGCTGCCAAAGTTGCTGCCATGAGGGCGGAAGCAGCGAGTTTCTTGAACATCATATCTCTCCTGTTTCCTGATCTCACTCGGCCGGGATTTGTTCGGGCGAGGGGCCGGAACCACCGGATTTCTTTTTCAGACTGGCCTTGAAGTCAGCTTCGATGGTTTCGGGCTGCGGCAAGGGTTTCTCGATCACGCCAAGGATAGGCAGGATGACCAGGAAATATGCGAACCAATAGGCCGTGCCGATCAGCGCGATGTTGGTATAGATCCCTTCCGCCGGCATGGCACCTGCCCACATCAGCACAAAGAAATCGACCACCAGCAACCAAAACCACCATTTGAACATGGGACGATACCGGCCCGAACGCACTGACGATGTGTCCAGCCATGGCACCAGCGCCATGACGAAAATGGACGCAAACATTGCCAGAACCCCGAAGAAAGCCGCATCGATAATCCCGAAGGACAGCCAGTTTACCGCCATCACCACCCAAACATCAGAGGTAAAGGCGCGCAAAATGGCGTAGAAGGGCAAGAAATACCATTCCGGCACAATATGCGACGGCGTTACCAGCGGGTTCGCCTCGATGTAGTTGTCGGCATGGCCCAGGAAGCCGGGCATGAAACCAACCAGCGCCCAGAAGCCCGCCAGAATAAGCACCAGCGCGAACAGGTCCTTGATGACGAAATAGGGCCAGAAGGGCAGCGTGTCTTTCGCAGCTTCTTCTTTGGATGCGCGGCGCACGTCAACACCTGTGGGGTTGTTGTTGCCCGTGGTGTGGAAGGCCCAGATATGCAGGATCGACAGGCCCAGAATGACGAAGGGCAGCAGATAATGCAGGCTGAAGAAACGGTTCAGCGTGGCATTGCCCACGGCTGGCCCGCCCAGCAGCCACATTTGCAGCGGCTCGCCAATGCCGGGAATCGCGCCGAACAGGCCCGTAATAACGGTGGCACCCCAGAAGGACATCTGGCCCCATGGCAGAACATAGCCCATAAACGCGGTGGCCATCATCAGCAGGTAAATCAGCATGCCGATAATCCACGTGATTTCGCGCGGGGTTTTATAGCTGCCGTAATACAGGCCCCGGAAAATGTGGATATACACTGCCGCGAAGAACAGCATGGCGCCGTTCTGGTGCAAATACCGCAGCATGAAGCCGCCATTCACATTGCGCATGATATGCTCGACACTGGCAAAGGCCATGTCCGCATGCGGCGTGTAATGCATGACCAGAACAATGCCGGTCACAATTTGCAGGATCAGACAGAACATCAAAACAATGCCCCAGATCCACATCCAGTTCAGGTTCTTGGGGGTCGGGATCATGATTGTGTCATAGATCAGTCCGACAATCGGAAGCCTGCGATGAACCCACTTTTCAGCGTTCGTCGTCGGCTCGTAATGATCGTGTGGGATACCAGACATGGGTGTTTCCTCCCTTAGCCGAGCTGGATTGTGGTGTCGTCAACGAAAGTCGCCACCGGAATATGCAGGTTTTCCGGTGCCGGACCGCGGCGGATACGCCCTGCGGTGTCATAATGCGACCCGTGGCACGGGCAGAACCAGCCGTTAAAATCGCCAGCGCCGTTGCCCAGCGGCACACAGCCCAGATGGGTGCAAACGCCGGTCATTACCAACCATTCGCCCGCTTCATCCATGGTGCGGTTTTCGTCCAGCGCATCGGTTCCGGGCTTGTTGGGGTTTTGCGATGCGCGATCGATGGACAACTGGTCCAGTGTGACGGCGCGGCCTTCTTCGATCTCCGTCTCGGTGCGGCGACGAATGAAGACGGGTTTGCCCAGAAAGTTGACGGTGATCTGGCCGCCGGGTTCCAGACCGCCGACATCAACAAAAATCGATGAAAGTGCCTGAACATCAGCCGAAGGGTTCATCTGATTCACCAGTGGCCAGACAGCTGCGCCAACTGTTACAACGCCCGCACCTGCTGTGGCGTAATAGATGAAATCCCTACGGGTGCTTTCGTTGTCGTCAGCATGGGACACAAGCATTCTCCCTTTTCAATGGGTACGAGGGCTGCAGAATAGGATCGGGCCACAACATTGCCGCAGCCCCATGGTTTGGGTATTTAGCGGGGAATCCATAGCCCGTCCAGCCGCGAAAGCGGGCAATGGTGTCGCAGGTGAGTGGTTTTTCAGGGCATTTTGATTCAGAAGCCACATTGTGAGCGCAACCACAAACCCCGCAAGCGTGTTGCGTTCGGTCTTGCCGCGGCCGCAGACCGCACATCCCGGGCGCGGCTAGGCAGGGGGTGCTGTGGCCAGCATGCTGCCGCGTTGGGCGAATTTCTGGTGCCAATCCGCCAGTTCGGGATGTCCTGCGCGCCAGTCGCGGGGCCCATGGCGCAGGTCCAGATAGGACAGCGCGCAGGCGGTGGCGATCTGGCCTATGCAGACCGGACCGGACAGATACCCCAGCCAGCGGGTTTCCAGCACATCAAGGCTGCGCGCGACCTTCTGCCACTGCCCCTCGACGAAGGGGGCGAAGCGCATTTCCTCGGGGCGCAGGCGGGATTCATAGACTATGGCCAGCGCGGCATCCAGAATGCCATCGGCCATTGCCTCCAGCGTCAGGGCGTCCCAGCGCCGCGCGCCGTCCGGATACAGCCCTGCTTGCGCGATGCTGTCCAGATAGGCGCAAATCACACGGCTGTCATAAATTGCAGGGCCGTCGTCGCGCGTCAGTGTCGGAACTTTGCCCAACGGGTTATGGGCAAGGGGGGCTTGGCCGCTGTCCAGCGGTGTGCCTGATCCCGTGATGATGGCCAGATCGGATGCTATGCCCGCTTCATGTGCCAGCACCATAACCTTGCGGGCATAGGGTGATGTCGGGCTGTAATACAGGGTCAGCGCCATCAGACCCACCGCAGCCTGATGCGGGCCAGAAACGCGGCATCCAGTTCCACACCGCGGCTGCCATGGCCCAGCCTTATGATTCTGCGCAGGCGCGCGGTGCTGTTGATCTGGTCGGCATCGCGCGGTTGCGTAATGGATATGCCTTCGGGCATCTTGTCCAAGGCATCCTCGACGGGCTGGGCAATATGGCCGGGGCGCACCTGACGGGCAACAACATAGCCGGCAAGGGCCAATGCACCGTATTTGACAGCGACAGCAGCGATGGGGGCAAGGGGCAATGCCACGGCGTATCTCCCGAACAGTTTGGGCAAGAGTAGCAAAAGTTGCGGATTTGTCCATTCACCTTGCCGACAATCTGGCCCTGCGGATGTGCAGAACCTGCGCCCCTTGCGCCCCACCCGCCCGACCCACGCCGTGCGTGCCGCACGGCTTGGCGCAAGGGGCGCAGGTGGTGAACCACGCCACGGTGGCGGGTAAAGCGCTACCGCGCCCATATGGCAAGCCGCGCGGCACGCGCGGCGGGGGCGGGCGGGTGGGCCATATGGGCGCGGGTTACAGCGTTGCGGCCAGTCGCGCCCCCTGATCGATGGCGCGTTTCGCATCCAATTCCGCCGCTACATCTGCGCCCCCGATGACATGCACTGCCTTTCCCCGTGCAATCATCGCATCGGCCAACTCGCGCAAGGGTTCCTGCCCTGTGCACAGGATCACGGTATCGGCAGGCAGCGTCTCCTCCACCCCGTCGCGTGCAACCACCAGCCCCTGTGCGGTGATGCGCCGGTAATCCAGCCCGCCTAGCATCTGCACCCCTTTTGCAGCCAGGCTGGCGCGGTGAATCCAGCCTGTGGTCTTGCCCAGTCCCTTGCCGGGCTTTCCAGATTTGCGCTGCACCAGTGTGACGGACCGTGCGGCGCGCAGCGGTTCGGGGCCGCCGGGGGCCAGCCCGCCGGGCGCATCGGACGGGTCGCCCACCCCCCATTCGCGCTGCCACAATGCCAGATCTTCCGTTGCGCTACTGCCCTCATGACAGACATATTCCGCGACATCGAACCCCACCCCGCCCGCGCCCACCACAACGACGCGCGCACCCACCTGTGCGGCGTCGCGCAGCACATCGGTATAGCGCAGCACATGGGGCGCGTCCTGTCCATCAATCTGGGGGTCACGCGGGATGACGCCTGTTGCCACCACCACATCGTCGAACCCGTCCAGCGCTTCAGGCGTGGCGCGGGTGTTCAGGCGCAGCGTGATTTGCGCTTTTGCTACACGTGTGGTGAACCAGTCCACCAACCCGTGGAATTCTTCCTTACCGGGAATCTGGCGGGCCATGTTCAATTGTCCGCCGATCTGGCCCTCGGCCTCGAACAGGGTCACATTATGCCCGCGTTCTGCCGCCACCAGTGCTGCCATCAACCCCGCAGGCCCTGCACCCACAACGGCCACGGTTCTGCCGTTGGCGGTCCGGTCATAGGTCAGTTCGGTTTCATGGCAGGCGCGCGGATTGACCAGACAGGTGGACACTTTGCCCTGAAACGTGTGGTCCAGACAGGCCTGATTGCACGCGATGCATGGCGCGATCTGGTCTGCGCGCCCGGCGGCTGCCTTGGCCACGAAATCGGGGTCGGCCAGAAACGGGCGTGCCATGGACACCATGTTGGCTGCGCCGCCTGCCAGCAATTCCTCGGCCACAGCGGGGGTGTTGATCCGGTTTGATGTGACCAGCGGAATGCCCACCTTGCCCATCAACTTGCGTGTCACCCACGCCCAGCCCGCGCGCGGCACGGATGTCGCAATCGTGGGCACGCGCGCTTCGTGCCAGCCGATGCCCGTGTTCAGGATCGTGGCACCGGCGGCTTCGATGGCCTGTGCAAGGCGCGTCACTTGGTCAAATGTCTGCCCGTTTGGCACCAGATCAATCAGCGATATGCGGTAAATCAGTATAAAATCCGGCCCAACTGCGTCGCGCACACGGCGCACAATCTCAACCGCCAGCCGCATGCGGTTGTCATAGCTGCCGCCCCAGCGGTCAGTGCGGTGGTTGGTGGCCGCGCATAAGAACTGGTTGATGAAATACCCTTCCGATCCCATCACCTCGACCCCGTCATAGCCTGCTTCGCGCGCGCGCATGGCGGCGGTCACCATATCGGCAATCTGCTTTTCGATGCCGTCCTCATCCAACTCCGCTGGCTTGAACGGTGAAATCGGGGATTTGATGGCAGACGGGGCCACGCAGTCCGGCCCGTAGGCATAGCGCCCCGCATGCAATATCTGCATGGCAATCTTGCCGCCCGCATCATGCACCCGGTCCGTGACCAGACGGTGATTGGCGATATCTTGCGCGCTATACAGCCCCGCCGCGCCGGGAAAAACCCCGCCTTCGGGGTTGGGCGCCATGCCGCCCGTGACCATCAGTGCCACACCACCGCGCGCGCGGATGGCGTAATATTCCGCAACGCGGTTCCAATCGCCGCGTTCTTCAAGCCCCGTATGCATGGACCCCATCAGAACGCGGTTCTTCAAGGTGGTGAAGCCCAGATCAAGGGGCGCAAACATATGGGGGTAGTGCGACATGGAAACCTCCTCTGGGGGTGGCGCAAATGTTAACCGCGCAAGCGGCGCGCTGTCACCCGGAACGCCACGTCAATAGCCGGTCATTTCCAGATAGCCCCGCCCCGTATGGCTGCCGCTGAAGCGCAGCGGCCCTTCCCAGTATCCCACCGACAGGTCCATCCATGAGTGCGGGTTCAGGGGGGTGGTGGTGATGGACACGCCGCCTTCGGGCCAGTCAACGCGCCAGCGCACCGGCACATCGCGGCTTGCAACCCGTTCAGTGCCAAGCGCTGTGAAGCGCAGCGCATCCGGCGGCAAGGGCGTTGCGGTCCCGTCCGGCGCGATCCATGTGCCAGCAGTGAAAACCTGTGTGCCGCGCAACTGAAACCCCATCATCCGGTGCCCGTCATCGAAGGCAAATGAAAACCAGTCCCACCCGGCCTGATCTTCGGCCAGCGGCTGGCTGGACCATTCACGGTCCAGCCAGCCCTGACCGGCCACGGAAACCGGCCCGTCCGGCAGGTTCAGCGTGCCGCTGATGTCATAGAAGGGCTGCGAATAATAATAGCTTGCCTGCCCGTCAAAGGATTTGACCGAATAGCCCTGATCACCATGAAGCACCAATGGTCCCATTGCCAGCGCTGTCAGATCATAGCTGAAATTACGGCCTGTGGCGCGAATATGCAGCGCATCATAGGGGTCGTTTTCGGGGGCGGCGGTGCTGGTCATGTGCCAGTCATCAATAAAGGCCGCGAACGGGTCCAGCGTGACACCGGCCTGCCCGGTGCTGCCGCGCGCGAATGTTTCGGCGGCGAAATGGCTGTCAGCGGTGGTCAGGCCCGCATGCCCCATCCAGACCTGGGGCGAGGCAAAGCCCGGCCCGTCGCCCGGTTGCAAGGCCGATCGGAACAAGGTCCATTGCACGCCGTAATCGTGCCCGTCATCGCCGGTCAGGGTGGCGGTCAGATACCACCATTCAATGCGGTAATCAGGGTGCGCGCCATGATCTTGGGGAAAGGCAAGCGCCCGCCCGCGTTCGGGCATGGCAAAACCCTCCGCCTCGGTGCCAAGCCCGGCGAAGCCCTGCGCAACGCCATCGGCAGGTGACAGCATCAGCACAAGTGCCGTTGCAGCAAGTCGGCGGATAGTTCTTTTTTTGGCGGGGCAGCTATTTTTCATGGGAAAACACTTTCAGCAACTGGTTGGGACCATTGCGCCACAGCCGGTAGGCGGGCAGCACTGCAGCGGCCAGCACCGCCAGCGCGGCCCAAACCCCAAGGCGCGCCCAGTCGGCAGGGAACAGCTGCAGTGGCAAGCGCCACCCGAATGCCTGCACATTGATGACCGCAAGCAAGATTTGCGCCAGCATCACCCCCACAGGCAGGGCAAACACAAGAGTCAGCCCCGCCAGAACCAATGCGCGCGCCAGTTCCAGCGCGGCCAGTTTGCGTGTGGTCAGCCCCAGCGCCCAAAGCGGCGCAAGTTGCACCAGACGCATGCCCGACAGCGTAACAAGGGCGGCAAACAGCGCGATTGCCGCGACCGAAAGTGTCAGAATATTCAGCGCGCCGGTAATCAGGAAGGTGCGTTCAAATATCTCCAGTGACAGCGCCTTGGCCTGCGCCTGATCGGTAATTTGCCCGCTTGGCAGGCCAAAATCATCTTGCAGCGCGGCAATCAGGGCCTGCGGATCCTCGTTGCGCAGGGCAAATTGTATGATGGGGGTGTCTGGCCATGTCGCGTTGAAACGGGCCTGTGTCAGGATTGCTTGTGCAAGGGGGTTCCCATAGTCGGGATATACGCCCAGAACAGGCATGGCGCCGATGTCAGGCAGGTCCAGTGTTGCACTGCCAGGGCGCAGGTCGGCGCGCCGGGCAAGCTGTTCGTTGACAAGCACGCCATCACCTGCCGCCAGCCGGTCCCATACCTGCGGCACCGCGTCCAGAAGTGGCCAGTTGTCGCGGAATGTGGGGTGGTCGGTCATGGCGTAGACCTGCGCGGGGTGACCGGCCAGTGTGGCGTCGATGCGCTGCATGGGCAAAACGGCATCAGCGCGGTTTTGCAGAAAGTCTTGCAGCGCAAGGGCTTCTTGCTGGCTGCGGGGGGTTACGTTGACCTCGGCCACAAGGCGTAGGTCCAGCCAGCCAATGAACGTGGCGCGGAAGGACGACACCATGGTGCCCACGCCAATATTGGCCGCCAATGCCAGCAGCAGCGCCATCAGCGCCAGCGACAGGCGCGGCAGGTTCTGGCGGCTGTCAGCCCAGAACCATTGCGCGACCGGCCCGCGCGCGAACCGCTGCCCCAGCGCCAGCACGCCCGCCAGCACCAGCGGCATGGCCAGCGCCGCCGCCAGCAGGGCCGCTGCCAGCAGGGTAAACCCTGCGACCAGCCCGCCGCCGGTTTGCGCCAGCACCAGCGCCAAAAGCGCCAGCGCCACCGCAACCCCGCCCTGCACCCGAAGGGCACGGCCGCCCGCATGGGCCCATGCGCGGGGCTGTGCCGGGGCCAGAACCGGCAGCCGCCACAGCCGCCACAGGGCTTGACCGCCCGCCAGCGTGGTGCCCGCCAGTGTCATGCCCAGCCCCGCCACCGCCCATGCGGGGTCAAAACGCAAGGTGCCGGGCACAGGGGCACCATACAGCCCGCGCAACGTGGCCGCCACATCGGGCAGCAGGCTGGCCGCCAATACATATCCAAGCGCCAGCCCCCCCAACCCTGCCAGCATCGCAAACAGGGCCAGTTCAGCGCCCAGCAACAGCCCCAGACGCGGCAGCGGAACCCCCAGCGCGCGCAAGGTGCGGAACATGGCGCGGCGTTGCTCGAAGGCCAGCCCGATTGCTGAATGCACGATGAACAGCCCAACAGCAAAGGCCAGCAACCCGAACGCCGTCAGGTTCAGGTGAAAACTGTCGGTCAGCCCCGCCAGGTCAGCGCCATCATCGGGCACCGAAAGGCGCAGCTCGGGGGCCAGGTCGCGCAGCGGTGCCAGCCCGTCGCGTTGGTTGCTGGCAACGCTAAGGCGGGTGACAAACCCGCCCATATCCAGCAGGGACTGGGCCTGCGCGATGTCCATCAGCACAGTGCCCACGGGGATGGCCTGATTTGCGCGCAGGTCCATGGGGGATGTGCCGATTTCCGCCAGCGTCTGGGGATGGGCCAATCCCCGCCCTGCCAAGAAGTCTGTTATATCCGCCGTGGCCAGTTCGGTGGCCGTGCCACCTGATGGCGCGGTCAGTGGCTCCAGCCCCAGAACGGTGATGCGCGCCGCGCCCATGCGCATGCGCCCCTCCACCACAGGGGACACGTCCCAGCCAGCACGGCGCAGGCGGGCGAATTCCGCTTCGGGTATCTGGCCAGAGGGGGCGTTGAGCTGCGCGGATGTGCCTTCGCCCAACAGGTTTTCAGCGGTGGCATAGGCCGCGCGCGCCTCGGCGTTCAGGGCCTGAACACCGGACCACAGCGCGGTTGCCAAGGCCAGCCCGGCCAACAGCATGGCCAGTTGAAACGGGCTGCGCATCCAGTGCGACAGCAGCGCCTGCAACGCAGCGCGCGTCATGCAGGTGCCTGCTGCAACTTGCCGGCACGCAGATGGGCGCGCGCACCGCACCGCGCGGCCAGTCGCGCAGAATGGGTGACCAGCAACAGCGCCGTGCCAGCCTGCGCGGCCAGTTCCAGCATCAGGTCCAGCACCGCATCGCCGGTGGCTTCATCCAGGTTGCCGGTGGGTTCATCTGCCAGCACCAGCCGGGGCCGCGCCGCCAGACACCGGCCAATCGCCACGCGCTGTTGTTGCCCGCCCGACAATTGTTCCGGGTAGCGTGCCAGCAACGCGGCCAAGCCAAGGCGCTGCGTCAGTTCGGCCACAAAATCGGGGTCATGGCGCCCTGCCAGCCGTGCCTGAAATGCCAGATTGGCCGCAACGGTCAGCGACGGGATCAGGTTGAATTGCTGGAACACCAGCCCGATTGTGTCGCGCCGCAAGGCAGCGCGCGTCATCTCATCGGCTTGCGCGATATTTTGGCCGCCCACCACCACCTTGCCGCTGTCGAACGGTTCAAGACCGGCGCAGATATGTAGCAAGGTGGATTTGCCGCTGCCGGAATCGCCGGTCAGCGCAAGTGACTGGCCTTGCGGCAGATCAAGGCAGGCATTGTCCAGAACCTGCACCGCCTCTGGTGCGGGGCCGAAGCTTTTGCACAGGTTTTCTATCGTCAGTGCAGGGGGCATGTCTGTCTTTCTGGCAAGCGGGCAGGGTGGCACGGGCAAGGAACGGGCCGCACATGTGTCATGCGTGAAGCGTAGTGTTCCGGTGGCCGAACTCAAGGCAGGGCAGGTCGTGTTTTGGTATATTCTGCAAACGCAAAGGCCGGACGGGATGTTCCGTCCGGCCTTGGTGGCTGTCTGGGGGCGCAGATGGGCACGTTAGCGCGTTTCGCATTCACGCGACCCACTCTAACCTTATGGTGTCGCATGTCGTTTTGCGCAAAACCGGGTCCCACTTTTGCGCGACATGTTCTAATGTGCCGCCATCTGGTTGTGCTTGCGGGCGACAAATTCCTTGGCTGTTTCCACCGCGACGGCCGCATCGCGGCAATAGGCATCGGCCCCGATGGCGCGGCCGAATTCTTCGTTCAGCGGGGCGCCGCCCACCAGCACGATGTAGTCGTCGCGTTTGCCTTGGGCGACCAGCGTGTCAATCACCACCTTCATATAGGGCATGGTTGTCGTCAGCAGCGCCGACATGCCCAGAATGTCGGGCTGTTCCTTCTCCAGCGCCTCCATGTAGCTTTCGACCGCGTTGTTGATGCCCAGATCAATGACCTCGAACCCGGCGCCTTCCATCATCATGGCCACAAGGTTCTTGCCGATGTCGTGAATGTCGCCCTTGACGGTGCCAATCACCATTTTGCCCATGCGCGGCGCGCCTGTTTCCACCAGCAGCGGTTTCAGGATGAACATGCCCGCTTTCATCGCATTCGCGGCCAGCAGCACTTCGGGCACGAACAAGATGCCATCGCGGAAATCATGGCCCACGATTGTCATGCCAGCGACAAGCGCCTTGGTCAGGATGTCATAGGGGGTCCAGCCGCGTTCCAGCAGGATGTTGACGCTTTCTTCGATTTCCTCTTTCAGGCCATCGTAAAGGTCATCCATCATCTGCTCGACAAGTTCGTCGTCAGACAGATCGGCAAGGATGATATCGTCTTCTTCAGACATAGGCTTTACCCCTTAGGACACGCAGTTTCTGGCGTGTTGGACCACTGATGTGTTTGCTTTCGGACAGATTGCCGCAGTGCACTATTCCATTTGCGACATGCGCCCTGTTTGTGGCGACCAGCGGGCGCGCATTCGCGCGATTCCCGGCGGTTTTGTCATGTGTCGCGCCGCCTGCGCCCGCCGCCGCGCCCGCCGCCGCGCCCGCGGCGCGGTTCGGCCGCTTCGCCTGCGGCTTCGGTGCCGTCCAGCGCCGATGAAAACCCGCCAAGGGCTGCAGTGATCTGCTCCAGCGTGGGGCGGGGGCCGCGGTCGCGGGTTTCCAGCGCATGGCGCATGGCGCGCAGGTGTTCGGGCATGGTGCCGCAGCACCCGCCAATGATTGTCGCCCCGCAGTCACGCGCCAGCACGGCGTAATCTGCCATCAGGGCAGGCGTGCCGTCATAATGGATGTGCCCGTCATGGTATTTTGGTATGCCTGCATTGCCCTTGGCGATCAGGGGCAAGGTCGCGTTTGCTTCCGCAAAACCCAGAACCGTCCGCAGCAGGTCCGATGCGCCCACGCCGCAATTCGCCCCAAAGGCCAGCGGGGGTGATTTCAGCTTGCCAACCATCTGCACCATTGCCGCTGATGTGACGCCCATCATGGTGCGGCCAGCGGTGTCAAAACTCATGGTGCCGCACCATGGCATGCCGGCAAGGGCGGCGGCTTCTGCGGCGGCCTTGTATTCTTCGGGGGCGGAAATGGTTTCCACCCACAGCACATCTGCGCCGCCTTCCTTAAGGCCCTCGGCCTGTTCATGGAACATTTCCACGGCCAGTTCGTGGGTCAGCGCGCCGATGGGTGCCATGATGTCGCCGGTGGGGCCGACAGACCCTGCCACAACAACGGGACGGCCCGCAGCATCGGCCACATCGCGGCCCAGTGCAGCCCCCAGCCGGTTCAGTTCGCGCACCCGGTTTTGCGCATTATGCAATTTCAGGCGGCTGGCATTGCCGCCGAATGTGTTGGTCAGGAACAGGTCGGACCCGGCATTGACCGCGTTGCGATACAGCGTGCGAATCTTGTCTTGTTCGTCTGCATTCCACAATTCCGGCGCATCCCCGGACGCCAGCCCCATGTTGAACAGGTTTGTGCCTGTCGCGCCGTCCGTCAGGATCCAGTCCCGTTCGGCCAGCATTTTCGTTAAGGCATCGGTCATCAAGCGCATCTCCGGATTGCGAATAGCGGGAGGCGTTTCCGCACTCCCGCTTTCGTAGGCATGTGCCACATCCGGCAGGATGCGGCAATTTCATATTCCGCATGAAGAACATGCGCGATATTCATATTGGGGGCGCGTCAGCCCTCGGCCAGTTCGGCCTTCGCTTCGCTCAGCATTGTGGCCATCATGCCGCGAATCGTGGCCTCATCTGCTTTGCCCGCAAGGTCCGCGGCAACTTTGCGCACAACGTCATCATGACCGGCTTCTTCGAAATCGGCGCGGATGACCTCCATTGCATAGGCTTCCGCATCGTCACCCGTTCTGCCCAGTAAGCCCGCAGCCCACAGGCCCAGTTTCTTGTTGCGGCGGGCCACGGCCTTGAAAACCATTTCCTGATCATGGGCAAACTTGTTTTCAAATGCGCGTTCGCGGTCGTTCAAAGATGTCATTGCGGGCCTCGTATTGCGTTGCGTGGACGTGCGATGTTGGAAAACATATGGCGGTTGGGGGCCAGCACTGCAAGACGAAATCACTGCCCGAGGGCGCAAACACCGCCGCTTGCAGCGCCAGCGGCGCTGGGATATAGGCAACCAGACGCCGCTGCCCTTCCACTTGTCCCATGATCGGAGAATACCATGGCCCGCCGCACCAAAGTTTATGAAGGCAAAGCCAAGGTTTTGTATGAAGGGCCGGAGCCGGGCACGCTGGTTCAATACTTCAAGGATGATGCAACCGCGTTCAACGCTGAAAAACGCGACGTGATCGAAGGCAAGGGCGTGCTGAACAACATGCTTTCGGAATTCTTCATGTCGGGGCTGAACCAGATCGGTGTTCCAACCCATTTCATCAAACGCATCAACATGCGCGAACAGCTTATCCGCGCCGTGGAAATCATTCCGCTGGAAGTGGTGGTGCGCAATGTTGCAGCCGGGTCTATTTCCAAGCGATTGGGCATTGAAGAAGGCACACCGCTGCCGCGCCCCATTATTGAATTCTATTTCAAGGATGATGCGCTGGGCGATCCGCTGGTTACGGAAGACCAGATTCTGGCCTTCAACTGGGCCAGCCATCAGGACCTTGATGACATGGTGTCATTGGCCGTGCGGGTCAATGATTTCATGTCAGGCATTATGCTGGCGGTGGGAATCAAGCTGGTGGATTTCAAAATTGAAATTGGCCGCCAGTTCGACGGTGAAATGCAGCGCCTGATTGTCGCAGATGAAATCAGCCCTGACAGTTGCCGCTTGTGGGACATGAAAACCGGCCAGAAACTGGACAAGGACGTGTTCCGCCGCGATCTGGGCAGCCTGACGGATGCTTATTCCGAAGTTGCGCGCCGGTTGGGTGTTATGCCCAAATCGCCCACGCCCTTCAACAAACCCAAACTGATGAACTGAAAGGCCCGGACGCCCATGAAACTGCGTGTATTCGTAACCCTGAAAGCTGGCGTTCTGGACCCCCAAGGCGAAGCGGTGCGCCATGCGCTGGGCGCGCTGGGGTTCGAAGGGGTCAATGGCGTGCGCCAAGGCAAGATGATTGAACTTGATCTGGCCGAAACCGATGCCGACAAGGCCCGCGCGCAGGCACAGGCCATGTGTGAAAAGCTGTTGGCCAATCCTGTGATCGAAAGCTTCCAGATCGAACACGCCTAGAGTATGTAGCGTTCACTCGCATTCACGCCACATACTCTAACTTATTGATTTCGTAGGTTCGAGAAGCTCAAAACCGGTTCCCGCTTTTGAGCAACCTACTCTAAGGGTTATTGACGCCCCCCCCTCTTTGTGGGCAGCATTGCCGCTAAATATGTGGCGGGGGGCATTATGCGCGCAGCGGTTTTACGGCAATATCGTCAGGACCTTAGCATCGAAACCGTAGCCGACCCGGTATGCGAGGATGACGGGGTGGTGCTGCAAACGCTGGCTTGCGGGATTTGCCGGTCTGACTGGCATGGTTGGGTGGGCGAACATCCGCGCGTCAAACCCGGCCAGATACCGGGCCACGAATATTGCGGGCAGGTGGTGGCGGCTGGCCCGCGCAGTGGCTGGGCCATTGGCGACAAGGTGATCGCGCCCTTTATCCTTGCTTGCGGAACATGCCCTGCCTGCCGGTCTGGGGTGTCCAACACCTGCCCTGACCAGCGTTTGCCCGGATTTACCGAACCCGGTGCCTTCGCGGAATATGTAGGCGTGCCCCATGCCCATAACCTTGCGCGCCTGCCAGATGGCATGTCGCCTGTTCTGGCCGCCGGGCTGGGGTGCCGTGTGACAACGGCGTTTCATGCGCTGACCGACCGCGCCGCCCTGCGCCCCGGTGAATGGCTGGCCGTGCATGGCACGGGCGGTATTGGGCTGGCCACGCTGATATTGGGCCGCGCGCTGGGCGCGCGTGTGGTGGTGGTTGATATTGTCCCTGAAAAGCTGGACCATGCCCGCGCGCTGGGCGCGGATGCCGCCATTGACGCGCGCACGGGCGATGTGGCGCAGGCCATTCGTGATATTACCGGCGGCGGCGCGCATGTCTCGGTTGAGGCGCTGGGCATTGCCCAGACCACCAACGCATCGCTGCAGTGCTTGCGGCCCTTGGGGCGGCATGTGCAGGTGGGCATGCCCGTGGGGCATACCGCGCGCATGGAAATCGACATGAGCGCGGTTTACCAGAAGAACCTTGCAGTTTTTGGCACGCGCGGCATGCCAGCGCATAAATACCCGTCGCTTCTGGGTATGATAGATGCGGGATTGGTGGATTTCATGCCGATGATTGCGCGGCAGGTGCCCTTGTCGCAGGCAGGCGCGGAACTGGCGCTGTTTGATGGCCCCATGGCGCCTGGTGTTGCCGTGATTTCCGATTTTGCCGCCTGAACAGGCCGCTTTCCCTTTGCGCAGGGCGGATATTCGCGCTAAAGCGCGCACAAACCCTGATATGGACGGAGCCGCGCAATGAAAGCTGCTGTCATCACTTTCCCCGGATCGAATTGCGACCGCGACCTTGCTGTGGCCTTTGAGGGGGCGGGCGCGCAGGTTACGCGCGTTTGGCACAAGGACACTGAACTGCCCGCAGGAACCGATATCGTGGGCATTCCCGGTGGTTTCAGCTTTGGGGATTATCTGCGCTGCGGGGCCATTGCCGCGCGGTCGCCCATTGCACGCGCTGTCACCGAATTTGCCGCGCGGGGCGGGCATGTGATTGGCATTTGCAACGGGTTTCAGGTGCTTGTGGAAATGGGGCTGTTGCCCGGCGCATTGCTGCGCAACACCAACCTGAAATATATCTGCAAACCTGTCGCACTGCGGGTTGTGGCCGAAAATACCGCATTTACTGCCGGTTACACGACTGGTGCGCAGATTACAGTTCCAATTGCGCATCATGACGGGAATTATACCGCTGACGCGCAAACCATTGCGCGGCTGCAAGGTGACGGGCGGGTGGCGTTCACCTATGTGGATAATCCCAACGGGTCGGCGGCGGATATTGCGGG
Source organism: Roseinatronobacter sp. NSM (assembly GCF_052379845.1). Taxonomy (NCBI): domain Bacteria; kingdom Pseudomonadati; phylum Pseudomonadota; class Alphaproteobacteria; order Rhodobacterales; family Paracoccaceae; genus Roseinatronobacter; species Roseinatronobacter sp. NSM. The sequence goes on from NZ_JBQTCF010000019.1 coordinate 26,145, forward strand.
CGTCCTGTCTGAAAACCGGCGCGTGCTGGGCATGATGCCCCATCCTGAACGCGCGTTCAGCGCGGTGCATGGCGGGACAGATGGTCGCGCCATGTTTGACGGGCTGATAAGCGCTTTCGCGCCAGCTTAGGTGCGGGTGTCCGGCACCACGCTTGAGGGCGCGCCGCATTCGTCATATTCTGCGCGGCATGGCCATGACACCTGACCTTGACAACCGACGCGCCAGTATTCTGGGCATTCCGCTATGGGGGCGGGTTGTCATACTGTTTTTGATTGTCGTTGGCATTGGCCTGATCTGGTTCATGAATTCGTGGCTGTCCGAACGGTTCACGGATTCGACACGCAACCGCGCTGAATTGCGGCTTGTGCTGTATTCCGGCAATATCCAGTCGGAACTACAACGAAATTCAGTGGTGCCGCTGTTGCTGGCGCGCGACCCTGAACTGATTGTCGCCTTGCGCGAAGGCAATTTTGCAACCACATCGCAGCGGTTGATTGATTTGCAGGGCGAAATCGGCGCGGCTTCGATTGAACTTCTGGACAATAACGGGCGTGTGGTCGGCGCGACGGATCGTGTTCATCTGGGCAAGAACCGCAGCGCCGATCAGGCTTTCGTCGATTCGCGGCGCACATCTGATACGGTGTTCATGGTCAAGGAACTGGACAGCGGGGGGTTCGGGTTTTCCTTTGCGCGCAGTATCAGGGTTGCAAATGATGTGCTGGGCGTTGTTGTCGTTGACGCCGACCTGTCGAAATTTGAACGCAGCTGGGCGGGGTTCGCTGATGCTGTGGCGCTGCTGGATTCCGGCGGGCGTATCATTCTGGCAACGGAACCGCGCTGGCGGGGCCGGTCACTGGAGGACGCACTGGCGCTACGGGACGCACCTTCAGCGATTGCCCGCGCCTTGCGGGCCACAGCGGATTGGGCGCAACCCCCGCCTGATACGTTCGTGCGCGGCGAGGCCGTGTTGCGTTCCGAAGTGCGCGTGCCCTTCCGTGGCTGGCGGTTGGTCAGTTTCACGCGCTATGATTCGGTGCGCGAACGGGTCAACGCGGCGCTGGCGCTGGTGTTGACGGGCTTTGCCTTGCTGCTGGCGTTGACCTTCTATCTGGTCAGTCGCAGTGCGTGGTCCCAATCCGCGCTGTTCCAGCGCGAATCGCAGGATCTGCGCGCCTTGAACGCCCGTTTGCAGCGCGAAATCGCAACCCGATTGCGCGTGCAAAAGGATCTTGCCGTGGCTGAACAGACACTTGCGCAATCGGCCAAGCTGGCCACGCTGGGCGAAATGTCGGCGTCCGTCAGTCATGAGTTGAACCAGCCGCTGGCGGCGATGAAAACCTATCTTGCGGGGGCGCGCCTGTTGCTGAAGCGCAAGCGCACAGAAGAAGCGCTGGCGTCGTTCCAGCGCATTGACGGGTTGATTGACCGCATGGGCGCCATTGCCCGCACGCTGAAATCCTTTGCCCGCAAGGGCGGAGAGGCATTTGCCCCCATTGATTTGCGCACCTGTCTGGGCGATGCCCTGACCATGATGGAACCCATGCTGCGTGATTGCCGCGTGTTGGTCGTGCGCACTGTGCCCCCCGAACCCGTCATGATCATGGGCGATTCGGTGCGCGTGGAACAAGTGATCCTGAACCTTGTGCGCAATGCGGTTGACGCCACGCGCGGCGTGAACGCGCCCCAGATCGACATTATCATCAGTCAGGGCGAAGCCGCAAATTTGACTGTTCGTGATAATGGCCACGGTATTGCCGATATCGACAGCTTGTTCGAGCCGTTTTACACCACGAAAGTGGCCGGGCAGGGCGTCGGCCTTGGGTTGGCAATTTCGTCGGGAATTGTAAGTGACCATGGCGGCCGTTTGACGGCCATGAATGCCCCCGAAGGTGGCGCCGTGTTCGAAGTGGAATTGCCCAGATACCACAACAATGTGAAAAAAGATGCGGCTGAATAGTGAGGTTTCGTTGAAACAAGCGCCGCGCCAATGCTGGCAGCAGAGTGTCACTGCCGGTATCAGGATTTCAGGAAAAAGGGCGCAGGCCCGAGAGGAAACAAGAACATGACCCGCCACATGCGTGTTGCTATCGTAGATGACGAACAGGATATGCGCCAGTCCATCAGCCAATGGATGGCGCTTTCGGGTTTTGAAACCGAAACCTATTGCGATGGTCAGGAAGCGTTTGCCGCCATTGGCGCGGATTTTCCCGGCGTTGTGATCACTGACATACGCATGCCTGGCATGGATGGCATGACCCTGTTGAAAAAGCTGGTCGCACAGGACAGCACCATCCCGGTCATCATGATTACCGGACATGGCGATGTGCCCATCGCAGTGGAAGCCATGCGACTGGGTGCGTTCGATTTTCTGGAAAAACCCTTCGACCCTGAAAAGATGATGGCCTTGGCCGAAAAGGCCGTCAAGGCGCGGACCATGGCACTGGAAAGCCGCGCCTTGCGACATGAATTGTCCGACGGGACAACCATTATGCGCCGGTTGGTGGGCGCGTCTGACGTGATGCAGCGGTTGCGCGAAGATATTCTTGATGTCGGACAGGCGGATGGGCATGTCCTGATTGATGGCGAAACCGGCACCGGCAAAACATTGGTGGCGCATGCGCTGCATGCTGTGGGCGCGCGCGCGGGGCGCAAGCTGGTATCGGTCAGTTGTGCGGGCCATGCCGAGGCAGATCTTGTTGCCCGCCTGTTCGGCCCGCTGGATGATGGTGCCGGAAAGCCCATTGTTGAAGAAGCGCGCGGCGGAACGCTGGTTCTGGAAGATATTGAGGCCATGTCGCCCGACACACAGGCGCGGCTGGTCGGTTTTCTGAATGATCAGGGCACCCCGCCCGACACCCGCATCATTGCTGTGTGCAACAGCCACACTGCCGGTCAGACAATCGAAGATGGCTTGCGCCCGGACCTGTATTTCCGTCTGGCCGCGCATAAGCTGCTCTTGCCTCCCCTGCGCATGAGGGGCGAGGATATTCTGGCGCTGTTCGAAACCTATCTTGCGCAATTTGCAGATGAATACGGCTGCGCGGCCCCTGTGGTCAGCATGCCGGAAGCCGCGCAATTGCTGCAAGCCCCATGGCCCGGGAATGTGCGCCAGCTTGTCAACATTGCCGAACGTGCCGTATTGCAAAGCAGGCGCGAAGATGGCGCGCTGATGTCGCTGATCATGGCCGATAACGAAGCCTCCAGCGAAGTCATGACAACCGAAGGCAAGCCCCTGAAGGAACATGTCGAAGCGTTCGAGCGGATGCTGATTGACAACACCATGCGCCGCCATAAAGGGTCAATTACAGCGGTGATGGAAGAATTGCGCCTGCCGCGCCGGACGCTGAATGAAAAGATGGCGAAATACGGGTTGGTGCGGTCTGAATATGTGCAGGGCTAAGGACGGGGGGGCTATGCCAACTTGGCCGGTCCCCCCCGATTCTGGAGTATTTTTTGCCCAACAAGCGCCGCTGATATGCGCAATGTAAAAAACGCCATTGTATTTTCGTCACGTTCGCCCTTATGTTGAACATGTAAGGATGCGCCGCAAACCGCGGTTGCCCGAACGAATTTCGCTGCGTTGGACGAATGGCGCGCCTTTTTGGCCCCCTCTTTACCCTCCGCAGATGGATAGGCCGCAAGGCTTGAATTGCCGGTTCTGCATGACAGCAGGTCAGGCACACTTAAAACGCATCGCGCTACTGCGGTGTTCAGGAAACATGATGACAGGCGTCGAAACCAAACCACCATGCCGCCGCGAAAGGGAAATTTCCTTGACCGCAGCGGCGGTGGTTTCTTCGTGTCTGCCACCCCCTCAGACAAGTCACGCGCCAGATGGCGTGCGTGGTTCTGACGCTTCCATGCGAAGCCAGGTCAGGCACAGCCCGCCAGGTGCTGCGTGCAATGGATTTATATGGCACAGAAAATGCTTATCGATGCCACCCACGCGGAAGAAACCCGCGTTGTGGTGGTGGACGGCAACAAGGTCGAGGAATTCGATTTTGAAACCGCAAGTCGGCGTCAGTTGGCAGGAAATATCTATCTTGCAAAAGTAACGCGCGTCGAACCTTCGCTTCAGGCGGCCTTTGTTGATTATGGTGGCAACAGGCACGGCTTTCTTGCATTCAACGAAATTCATCCGGATTATTACCAAATTCCGGCAGAAGACCGCGCCGCCCTGCTTGCGGAAGAACGCGCTAGCGTGCGTGAGCAAGATGATGATGAGCGTGCACCAAGCGCTGAAAAAGCTGAAAAACCTGCTAAAAAGCCGCGTCGTTCGTCGAACCGGCGCAAGCCTGCGGCGAAAGCTGAAACTGTCAGCAGTTCCGACACGGTGGAAACCCGTGATGTGTCCGGCATGGACATTCTGGACAGCGGCGATGACCGCGACGGTGACACGCTTATTGATGACGGCTTCGGCGTTGCGCCAGCGGCAGATTCTGGCGTTCTGGACACTGCTGAAACACCAGAGGAAAGTCAGGCCGCAGGTGATGACGCGGCCATTGCGGAAAATGACCTGTCCGCACCAGATGACGCTGTGACGCCCGAACCCACTGACGACACCACCGAGGGCCCGTATCGCGCTGCGGATCATGCTGCCGAAAACGATGACCGGATAGAAGCGGTTTCCGAAGGCGGCGACCCTGCGGAAGAAGTGCAGGTGCGCCGCAAGCCACGGGCGCGCCGCTACAAGATTCAGGAAGTTGTCCGTGTGCGCCAGATTATGCTGGTGCAGGTCGTCAAGGAAGAACGCGGCAACAAGGGTGCGGCACTTACGACATATCTTTCACTTGCAGGGCGCTATTGCGTCCTGATGCCCAACACCGCGCGCGGGGGTGGGATCAGTCGCAAAATTACCAATGCGGCTGACCGCCAGAAGCTGAAGGCCATCGCCAACGAAATTGAAATGCCCGAAGGCGCGGGCCTGATTATCCGGACCGCTGGCGCGAACCGCACCAAGGCCGAGATCAAGCGCGATTATGAATACCTGTTCCGCCTGTGGGAACAGATCCGCGAGTTGACGCTGAAATCCATCGCGCCAACCCCGATCTATGAAGAAGGCAATCTGATCAAGCGGTCCATCCGCGACTTGTATAACCGCGAGATTGACGAAGTTCTGGTCGAAGGGGATGCAGGGTATCGCGTCGCCAAGGACTTCATGAAAATGATCATGCCGTCCCACGCCAAGAACGTGAAACCCTATAATGATACAATGCCGCTTTTTGCGCGGTATCAGGTCGAAAGTTATCTTGGCGGGATGTTCAACCCTACGGTGCAGCTGCCATCGGGCGGGTATATCGTTATTGGTGTGACCGAAGCGCTGGTGGCGATCGACATCAACTCTGGTCGGGCAACGCGCGAAGGGTCCATCGAAGACACTGCGCTGAAAACCAACCTTGAAGCCGCCGCAGAAATAGCGCGCCAGCTTCGCTTGCGCGACCTTGCGGGCCTGATTGTCATTGACTTCATCGACATGGAGGAACGCAAGAACAACGCCGCCGTTGAGAAGATGTTGAAAGACAAGCTGAAATCGGACCGTGCGCGCATTCAGGTGGGCCGCATTTCGGGTTTCGGGTTGTTGGAAATGTCGCGCCAGCGTTTGCGCCCCGGCATGCTGGAAGCGACCACCCAGCCTTGCCCGCATTGCCACGGCACGGGCCTTATCCGGTCGGATGACAGTATGGGTCTGACCATCCTGCGCCAGATCGAGGAAGAAGGCACGCGCGGCAAATCGCGCGAGGTTCTGGTGCGCGCGCCTGCGGGGGCCGTGAACTTCCTGTTCAACTTCAAGCGCGAACATATCGCCCAGATTGAAGCGCGCTATGGCATGGCCGTTCGTCTGGAGGCCGACCCCATGATGGTCAGCCCGGATTTCAGCCTTGAAAAGTTCAAGACAGCAACGCGTGTTTCCGTGCAACCAAGCGCTGCGGTTGTGTCACTCAATGCCAGCCATATGTCCGACCCCACCGAGCCGGAGGAGGAGGACGAGGTTGAAGCCATCGTGGCGGAAGCGGTGACCCAGCCCGATGACCCCGAGGAGGCGGCCGACCAGCCCCGCAAGAAACGTCGTCGTCGCAGGCGCAAGCGCGGCGGCAAGGAGAATGGTGCAGAAGGTTTCGACGCGCAGGATGACGATCAGGCAGAAACCGATGCGGTAGAAGAGGCCGTGAAGGCCCCACAAGAAGACGCGCCTGTTGCTGCTGCGGATGTGCCGCCAATCGCGGAGGCAGAGGAAGTAGCCGTCAAACCCAAGCGCACGCGCAAACCCCGCGCGAAAAAGCTGCCTGAACCCGTGGTAGAAGTGCCTGCCACTGACGAAGCGCCGCAACAGGCTGCTGCCCCGGAAAAGGAAACGCCACAGGAAAAGCCGGCCAGAAAGCCCCGCGCGCGGCGTAAACCCGCTGCGAAAGCTGCAGATCCTGCGCCCGCAAGCGTTGATGGCATCCCGGATTCTGCGGCTCCGGCGGTTGATGGCACCCCTGACGCTGCGGCGCCAGCCGGTGCGGACAGCACCGAGACTGTGGCGCCAGCGGGCACTGACAGCCCGGAACCTGTGGTCAGTGCTGAAGTGCCCCAGGTGGTGGAGTCGTTGGTCGTGGAACCCGCACCTGGGGGTCAGGATGATGCGCCTGAAGCCCCCGCTGACGGGGTGGCAGCGGGTCTGGATGTGCAGACCCCCGCAGCGCCAGTGGGCCAGTCCGAGGGGGATCCCGTCGCGGTTGACGAAACACCAAAGGCCGACCCGCCCGCCAAACCGGAACCCAAACGCCGGGGTTGGTGGTCGCTGAAAATCTGAATACAAAAGGGGCATCCGCCGGGGTGCCCCTTCTTTGTTGGAAGGTTGCGCCATGTTGACGCAGGCCACATGAATGTGACGTGCTGTTCAACCTTATTGGGTGTAGCTACGAAAAACATGTTTGTTGGGAACTTGGAACATGTCACGTTCATTCGCTGTGATAAGACATGTTCTGACTTAGTGATTGCGCATGTGCCAGAAGCTCAAAACCGGTTCCCAATTTTGAGCAACATGCATTAACCAAGGGGCAAGCAACCACATGTTTGGAATAGACGTATTCGACGCCGCCATGATGCCAGCGCTGTTGATTGCGTTGGGGGCGGGGGTGCTGTCGTTCCTGTCGCCCTGCGTTTTGCCCATTGTGCCGCCATATCTGGCCTATATGGGCGGAATCACGATGCAAGACATGACCAGTGACGGTCGCGCCAGCCGCCGCGCGATTGTGCCTGCATTGTTTTTTGTCATGGGGCTGTCGACAGTGTTCCTGTTGCTGGGGTTCACGGCGTCCACCATGGGGCACCTGTTCTTGCGCAATGCCGAAATGTTCGGCCAGATTGCGGGCATTGTGGTCATTGCTTTCGGGCTGCATTTTCTGGGGGCATACCGGCTGCTTGGGCGCGGTGTTGCATCGGCATTGCAGCGGGTCAATGTGGAACCGCCCGCCTTTTTGACGGTCTCTTTCCTGTCGCGCGACCTGCGGTTTGATGCCGGTGATCGTGGCGGTTCGGCATTCGGGGCCTATGTTCTGGGGCTGGCTTTTGCGTTCGGGTGGACACCATGCATAGGCCCGGTTCTGGGGGCGATTCTGTCCTTGGCGGCGACCGAAACAACCGTTGCACGCGGCACGGCCATGTTAGGCGTCTATGCGCTGGGGCTGGGGCTGCCCTTCTTGTTGGCGGCTGTGTTTGTCCAGCGGTCCATCACCCTTATGACGCGGCTAAAGCGCCACATGGGCGTCATCGAAAAAGTCATGGGGCTTTTGCTGCTGGCAGTGGGCCTTGCGCTGGTCACGGGCGCGTTTTCCGCATTTTCCTGGTGGTTGCTGGAAACCTTCCCGGCCATGTCCAGACTGGGTTAGGTCCGGACTGGGTTAGCGCAACCCAAGTTCGGCCAGCGCGGCGTCCAGTTCGGGCGGAAGCGTATCATCGCCCTTGCGCGCCTGTGGCAGGTCCGGTGGTGCATCAGCAGGTTTCAGGTAGCGCCAGCCCTGAAACGGGCGTTTGGGCGCGGCAGCAGTGCGTATGATCTGCGGGTCCAGCACGATGGCGCAGCGCGTGATTCCATCGCCACCCACCACTTCATCAAGCCGCAAGATGGTTTGTCGCGCAAGCACGGACCCTTTGAACACCCAGTACAGCGACCCGCCCGCAAGCAATTCTTCGCTGCGCTTGGGCCACATACGGGTAATATGACGCGGCAAGCCATCCTGTCCTTTGGCCTGCGGGCTGCGTTGCCACTGCACCAGATCGTCGACATCATCCGCGCCGACGCAAAGCTTTATAAGATGAACTTTTGCCGTCATGCCCCACCTGTTGACCGCTGCCTTGGTCATAGGGTTTTTTACCCGAAGGGCAAGGGCAACCATGCCCCGACAACCCCGCCGCCCGCCCCGAAAAACCTGTTCGACGCCGCAAACCCGGATATTCCTGCTTTTCTCGGGCGTCGCAGTGCTGTCTGGGGCCTTGTTCGATGCGATCTTACGGGCTACAGATACACCAAACCGGACAGGGAATAGTTGCGATGGTATTCAAAGGTATTTTGCGCGGCACTGCGGTTCTGACCCTGGCGCTTGCGGTTTCAGGCTGCGGTGGCGGGTTCGGGAACATGTTTCAGGGTGGCGAACGCTCGCGGCAGGCCGCAGCAGAAATCCACTCTGAAAACCGCTTGTCAGGTGGCACAACGCGCGAATCCACGATTTGGGACCTGTTTTCCGGCGGTCAGGATCTGAATGTCTCGGTTGAGGTGAACCGCTATTTGTGGAATGCCTCCCTAGAGGTGCTGGACTTCCTGCCTATCCAGTCCGTCGACCCGTTTTCCGGTGTGATTGTGACAGGTTTCGGCACACCGCCCGGCGGTGGGCAGGCCTATCGCGCGGCGATTCTGGTCAATGACCCCGCGCTTGACGCCCGGTCGCTGAATGTTGCCATCATGACGCGCAGTGGCCCGGCCAGCCGCGAAACCATCCGCGCTGTCGAAGATGCCATTTTGACACGCGCCCGCCAGCTTCGCATTCAGGATCGCGGGCTTTAACACCCGCTGGACCTTGTGCGACCACAGCGCTAGAAACGCCGGGCCGGTCGCGCCCGGCGTTTTCATTGCCCGACTGCCATCAGGAAAGAACCAACATGTCCAGCCAGCCAGACGCGCGGTATCAGCCCCAGACCCTTGAAGCCAAATGGCAACACGCATGGCACGATGCCGACGTGTTCAAGGCCCGCCGCGACCCCGCGCGCCCGAAATATTATGTGCTGGAAATGTTCCCCTACCCGTCGGGGCGCATTCATATGGGTCATGTGCGCAACTACACGATGGGCGATGTGGTGGCGCGTTACAAATCCGCGCAAGGGTTTTCGGTGCTGCACCCGATGGGGTGGGACGCCTTCGGCATGCCCGCGGAAAACGCCGCAATGGAACAGGGCGGCCACCCCAATGACTGGACCGAGGCCAATATCGAGGTCATGAAGGGGCAGATGAAACCCCTTGGCCTGTCGATTGACTGGTCGCGCGAAATTGCCACCTGCCGGCCAGAGTATTACGGCCAGCAACAGGCAATGTTCCTCGACATGCTGCACGAAGGGCTGGTTTATCGCAAGAACGCCGTGGTGAACTGGGACCCGGTCGACATGACGGTTCTGGCCAATGAACAGGTGATCGACGGCAAGGGCTGGCGGTCAGGCGCCGAGGTGGAACGCCGCGAACTGACGCAGTGGTTTTTCAAGATTTCCGACTATTCCGAAGAATTGCTGTCCGCGCTGGACGGGCTGGAAAACTGGCCGGAAAAAGTGCGCCTGATGCAGCGCAACTGGATTGGCCAGTCGCGCGGGCTGCAATTCGCGTTTTCCACTGTAGATGCGCCTGACGGGTTTGACCGGATCGAGGTGTATACCACCCGCCCCGACACGCTGATGGGCGCATCTTTTGTGGGCGTGTCGCCGGACCACCCGCTGGCCAAACATCTGGAACGCCATAATCCGGACGTGGCCGCTTTCGTGGCGGAGTGTCGCAAGCTGGGCACGACCGAAGAAGCGCTGGAAAAGGCGGAAAAACGCGGGTTCGATACGGGAATTCGTGTGCGCCACCCGTTTGACAATGACTGGGAACTGCCCGTCTATATTGCCAATTTCATCTTGATGGATTACGGCACCGGCGCAATTTTCGGCTGCCCCGCCCATGACCAGCGCGACCTTGATTTTGCCAATAAATACGGGCTGCCGCATCCTGATGTGTTTGCCGCGCTGGACGATGACACGCCGGTTGATACAGTAGCCTTTGTTCCCCCCAGGACCGACAAGGTGCGCTATATCCGCGGGTTCGCGGGCGAAGAGGTGCAGACAGGCGAACAGGCCGTGGACGCAGCCATCGCGTTTTGCGAATCCCAAGGTGTGGGCCACGGTGTCACCAAATACCGCCTGCGCGACTGGGGCCTGTCGCGTCAGCGCTATTGGGGTTGCCCCATTCCGGTGGTCCATTGCCCCGATTGCGGTGTGGTGCCCGAAAAGAAAGAAAACCTGCCCATCGCGCTGCCCTATGATGAAGATGGCACACCTATTGATTTTTCCATCCCCGGCAACCCGCTGGACCGGCACCCGACATGGCGCGATTGCGCCTGCCCGTCCTGTGGCAAACCCGCCAAGCGCGAAACCGACACGATGGACACGTTTGTCGACTCAAGCTGGTATTACGCGCGTTTCACCAGCCCGCAGGCCGACACGCCGACCAATGCCGAGGATGCGGCCTATTGGATGAATGTGGACCAGTATATCGGCGGCATTGAACATGCGATTTTGCACCTGCTGTATTCGCGCTTTTTTGCCCGCGCGATGGTGAAAACCGGCCACCTGCCCGAATCCGCGTCCGAACCGTTCAACGCGCTGTTCACCCAAGGGATGGTGACGCACCAAATCTACGAAGAAAACCCTGAGAAAAACGACAGAGAACTTGCCGCCATCGGAACAGACGAAAGAGATGCCTCGATAAAACTCGAGCGTCTGGTTCCCGGCAAACGTCCAAATCTCGTTCGCTCCGTATACTATTACCCTTCTGAGATCGTAACATTCACGAGTCGTGAAAATGGAGAAGAAAAGGCTGTTGTTAGAAAACGCTTGGAAGCGGCGGGGCGCTCCGAAGACTCCATCGAGAACCTTGAAATGCAGTGGCGGGAAGATTTCTGGAAAGGGATTGGGATAAGTCTCATCCCCTCCGCCAAGATGTCGAAATCCAAGAAGAATGTGGTCGATCCCGTGGCGATTGTCGACGCGTATGGAGCGGACACTGCCCGCTGGTTCGTCATGTCCGACAGCCCGCCCGAACGCGATGTGGAATGGACAAGCGCAGGCGCGGAAGCGGCGTTCAAGCACCTGAACCGCGTCTGGATGCTGTGCGACCGGATTGCCGCCATGCCCGACGGCACGCCCACGGATGCCGACACTGACCTGATGCGCGCCATGCACCGCGCCATTGCCGATATCACCAAATCCATCGAAGGATTCACTTTCAACAAGGCGATTGCCGAACTTTATGCCTTCACCAACACGCTGACGAAATCGCAGGCCAGCGGGGCGGCACAAAAAACCGCTATGCGCACATTGGCGCAATTGATGGCCCCCATGGTGCCGCATCTGGCCGAAGAAATCTGGGCGCATCAGGGCGGCACGGGATTGGTCGCGCAAGCGCCATGGCCACAGGCCGACCCCGCCATGCTGGTGCGCGACACAGTGATCCTGCCCATCCAGATCAATGGCAAACGCCGCAGCGAAATTGCGGTTTCCGCCGATGCCACCAAGGAAGAGGTTGAAAAACTTGCGCTGGCAGATGATGCTGTCATCAAGGCTTTGGCAGGCAGCGCGCCCAAGAAGCTGATCGTGGTGCCGGGGCGAATTGTGAATGTCGTTGTTTGAACGCAGGCAGGTTCTGGGGATGCTGGCGGTTCTGCCGCTGGCTGCATGCGGCTTCACGCCCGCATATGCCCCCGGTGGGGCAGGTCTGGCGCTGCGTGGCCAGGTGCGCGCCGCCGATCCAACTGATTCGCGCGGTTTTGACTTTGTCGCGGCACTTGAAGAACGCCTTGGCCGACCCGCCAGCCCCAGATACGACCTGGATTATGACATTTCCCTATCAGAACGCGGGTCAGCGCGTGTGGCCGGGGTGGGCGAAACGCGGATTTCGGTTATCGGAACTGTCCGCTATGCGCTGACAGACCGTGCCAGTGGGGAAACGGTGTCATCCGGTAGCATTCGCAATTTCACCAATTATTCCACCACATCCACGCAATTGGCCAGTTTGCGCGCGCGCGAAGATGCGGAACGCCGCCTGATGCGTATTCTGGCCGATCAGGTTGCGACGCGGTTGATTGCTGCGCAGGCGGAATGAAGCTTTCCCCCCGTGATTTGGCCAGACTGATTGCCAAGCCTGACCCGGCCCTTGCGGGGGTGCTGATATTTGGTCAGGACGCCATGCGCGTGGCCATGAAGCGCCAGGACCTGATTGCCGCCATCATTGGCCCGCAAGGAGAATCAGAAATGCGGCTGGAACGCATGCAGGGCGCGGAATTGCGCCGCGATGGCGCGCAGTTGCTGGATGCGGTCAAGGCGCAAGGCTTCTTTCCCGGTGCGCGGGTTGCGTTTGTCGAGGATGCGACCGACCTTGCAACCGATGCCATTGCATCGGCGCTGGCGGATTGGCGCGCGGGCGATGCGCAAATCATCGTCACGGCGGGGGGGTTGAAAGCATCGTCCAAGCTGCGCAAACTGTTCGAAGGGGCGCGCATGGCAGGGGCCGTGGCCATCTATGATGACCCGCCAACGCGCGAAGACATTGAAGCGGCCCTGAAAAGCGCGGGCCTGCAACAGGTGGATGCAGACGCCATGCGCGATCTGCTGGCGCTGGCGCGCATGCTGGACCCCGGCGATTTTCGACAGACCGTTGAAAAGATTGCCTTGTATAAGTATGGCGACGCCACGCCCCTGACCCCGGCCGACATTGCCGAAGTTGCGCCGCGCAGCACCGAAGCCGCCGTTGATGACCTGCTGGATGCCGTGGCCGAAGGGCAGGCCATGCAGATTGGCCCCTTGATGGTGCGCTTGCAGGGGCAGGGCGTTGCGCCCGTGACATTGGCCATCATGGCGCTGCGGCATTTCCGCACCTTGCATGTGTTGTGCAGTGACCCCGGCGGCCCCTCGGCGGGAATTCAGCGCATGCGCCCGCCCCTGTTTGGCCCGCGCCGAGACAGGTTTCTGGGGCAGGCAAGCAAATGGGGGCTGGCGCGTCTGGAACGTGCATTGGGCGATATTATTGACGCCGATCTGACCTTGCGTTCAGCGTCAAACGCGCCCAGCATGGCGGTTATGGAGCGCACGCTGATCCGGCTGGCGATGCTGGTGCGGCGCTGATCAGGGGGGTGCGATGTATACAGTCATTGGAAAAGCCAACAGCCGCGCCACCCGCGTGTTATGGATGCTGGAGGAACTGGGCCAAAGCTACGAACATGTGCCCGCCGCCCCCCAATCGGAAGGGGTCGTCAGCTTCAACCCTGCGGGCAAAGTGCCTGTCCTGATAGAAGATGGGACACCAATCACTGATTCAACCGCGATCATCCAGTATCTGGCCGACAAGCACGGTGCGCTGACCTATCCTGCGGGAACGCTGGACCGCGCAAGACAAGACAGCCTGACCCAGTTCTTGCTGGACGAATTTGATGCGGCGCTGTGGATGGCGGCGCGCCACAGTTTCGTCCTGCCTGAACAAATGCGCCAATCCGCGATCAAGGACTCGCTGATCTGGGAATTCACCAACAGTCAGAAAACATTGGTGCATCGCATGGGCGACGGTCCGTTTCTGATGGGCGGGCAAATGACAGTGCCCGATATTATCCTGACGCATTGTGGCATTTGGGCGCGGGTCGCCAAATTTCCGGTCAAAGAGGCGCGTTTGTCAGCTTATCTGCAGCGCATGACAGCGCGCCCCGCCTTGGCAAAGGTTCTGTCCAGGATGGGTTAACCTGTGTCATGTGCAGGGCAATGGGTGCGACATGCGGCAAAGGTCATATTTCAGTGGCGCGCCGAATCTGCCGGATAAGTGCCAAGGATGTTCAGGTAGGATGTGAAGTAACGCAACTCCTCCAACGCGCGTTTCACATTTTCATCCTCGGGATGGCCTTCAATTTCGGCGAAAAACTGGGTCGCGGTGAATGACCCGTTCACCATGTAGCTTTCCAGCTTCACCATATTGACGCCATTGGTCGCAAACCCGCCCATCGCCTTATATAGCGCGGCTGGAATGTTGCGCACCCGAAACAGGAATGCGGTCATCATGCCATGCGCACCGCGGCGGGTGAAATCGGCATCGCGTGCCATGATCAGAAAACGTGTGGTGTTGTTGGGATGGTCTTCGATATGGCGGGCCAGCACGTCCAGCCCGTAAATCTGCGCGGCCATTTCACTGGCCAGCGCTGCGCGCGCGGGGTCGTTATGTTCTGCAATTTCGCGGGCCGCGCGGGCATTGTCGCTGCTGACAACACCTTTGATGTCATGTTTGCGCAAGAATTGCCCGCATTGTGGCAGGATGACGACATGGCCATGCGCTTCGCGCACCTGATCCAGCGTCGCGCCGCGCACGCCCAGCAAATTGACATGCACGCGCACAAACGCTTCATCCACGATGTGCAGGCCGCTTTCGGGCAGCAGGGAATGCACATCGGCCACACGCCCATAGATGGAATTTTCGACCGCGACCATCCCCAGATCGGCACGTCCTTCGCGGACAGCGGCCATTGTGTCATGAAATGTGGTGCAGGGCAGCGGCTCATAGTCCGGCCGTGCGTCTGCACATGCCTGATGCCCATAGGCCCCCAATTCCCCCTGAAATGCGATCTTACCAGCCATGTTTGCGCCCATAGTTCCAAGATTTCGCCCAAAAGGGCATTTAGTCGCGGTAACTACCGCTTGAAAGACCCAAGGGGAAGCGGATAGATAGGCTCAAACTTGCGCAGAACAGGATTGCGATATGTTCGACACAATGGTCATGACCAAAGCCGTTGCCGCATTTTGCGGTGCCTTACTTGTTTTCCTGCTCGGCAACTGGGCTGCGATGGAACTTTATGTGCCGCGCAACGCCAATGCACCGCAAGCCTATGCGATTGACACCGGCGCAGATGAACCCGTGGAAGCTGTTGCCGAACTGACATTTGAGGAAGCGTTTGAAGTGGCTGATGCCGCTGCCGGGGCGCGCCTGTGGTCACAGTGCCGCGCTTGTCATGCGCTGGAGCAGGGGCGCAACGGTGTTGGCCCCTATCTGCACGGTATTGTCAACCGGAACATAGGTGAGGTGGATGGCTTCAACTATTCCGGCGCGCTGGCGCAGGTTGGCGATGTCTGGACCCCTGAAGTGCTTTCAACTTTCATCCAGAATCCCGGCGGCGTTGCCCCAGGAACGACCATGAACTTTCGTGGAATCGCAAGCGTGACGGACCGCGCAAACCTGATTGCCTATATCGAAAGCGAAAGCTGATTTTTATCCTTCCCTATGAATGTGTTGCAGGCCGCCTTGAATAAGGGCGGCCTGTTTGCCTTGTTTAAAGCAAAATCAAATTACCTTGTGGTATGGGCTAATTTCGTCTGCGCTTATCGACAGGGACGCAGAAAAGCTGAATAATGCCAACAAGGCGCGGACAGAAAGCAATAACCGGCCAGCACAGCACGGAGGGTTTTGATGCAGCACAAGGGCAACACGGGTCAGGCGGTCAAGGTGGCGCAAGGGCTGTCCATCCGTCACATTATGCAAGTTTCCGCAGCGGGTTTGTTGCTGGCGGCGCTGTGGGCCAGCCCTGTGCGCCCACAAACAGATGCTGCCGAACCGCAGATAATTTCTGCGCACGGGTATTCGTTCTATGGCGACCTAAGCTACCCGCCAGATTTTGAGCATTTCAACTACGTTAACCCCGACGCGCCCAAAGGGGGCGAAATCTCCATCTCGTGGCAAGGGACGTTTGATTCGATGAATCCGTTCACCCGTGTCGGGCGCGCGGGCTATCTGTCTTCGTCGATGTATGAAAGCCTGTTGGAGACGTCCGAACCTATGGGCGGTGGGGCCGTGCCTGCTGATGTTTATGGCGAAAGCTACGGGTTGCTGGCGCATACTGTCGAATACCCCGAAACCAAGGATTGGGTCATTTTTCATATGCGCCCCGAAGCGCGGTTTTCCGACGGCACGCCGGTAACGGCGCATGACGTGGTGTTTTCGCATAACCTGTTTCTGGAACAGGGCCTGCCCTCCTATGCCCAAGGGGTGGGCGCGCGTGTCATCGGTGCCGAGGTGCTGGATGACCACACAGTAAAATTCACCTTTGCCGAAGGAATTTCGCGCCGTTCGTTGATTGATCAGGTGGGCAGCACGCCGGTATTTTCCCAAAAATGGTATGAAGACACCGGCGCACGGCTGGATGAATCGCGCATGACCATTTCGCCGGGGTCCGGCCCTTATATGCTGGACAGCTATGAGGTGAACCGCCGAATCACCTACAGGCGTAACCCAGACTATTGGGGGCGTGACCTGCCGCAAAACCGCGGGCGGCATAATTTTGACCTGATCCGCGTTGAGTATTTTGCTGATGGTGCCGCCGCGTTCGAGGGGTTCAAAACCGCTGAATACACCTTCCGCGCCGAGAATAACTCGCGCCAATGGGCCACTGGCTACGATTTTCCTGCCCTGACACGCGGCCATGTGGTGCGTGATGAATTGCCCGTCGGCTCGCCGCCCGTGCCCACCGGGTTTGTGTTCAATCTGGGACGTGAATTCCTGCAGGATATGCGCGTGCGCGAAGCGCTTTCGCTGGCGTTCAATTTCGAATGGACAAACCAGACGCTGCAATTCGGGCTGTTCCAGCAACGCGTATCGTTTACCCAAGGAACCCGTCTGCAGGCCGACGGACCACCCGAAGGGCTGGAACTGGAATTGCTGCAATCGCTGGGTGATCTGGTGCCCGAAGACGTGCTGACCCAGCCTGCGCGTATGCCGCATACATCCAGCATGGAACGGCTGGTGGATCGTGGCAATATTCGGCGCGCAACGCGGCTGTTGAATGATGCAGGCTGGAACATTGACGCCAGCGGCGTGCTGCGCAATGACGCGGGCGAACGTATGGTGATCGAAATTCCCGTGTCCAGTGCGGGATCGGCCACAATGGACGCGATTATCGAAACCTTTACGCAGAATTTGCAGCAACTGGGCGTTGATGCGCGGTTCCAGCGTATTGATGCGGCACAGCATACCGACCGGCGCCGCAACCGTGACTATGACATGATCTTTGATCAGTATGGCGCGTTTATGGACACGGGAACCGGGCTGCACCAGCGCTATGGGTCTGAAACGGCTGAATTCAGCCTGTTCAACCCCGCCGGTCTGGCCAGTCCGTTGGTGGATGCCGTGATCGATGCTTCCTTGATGGCCCCCACACCGGAAGACCGCGATGCGGCGTTAATGGCGCTGGACCGTGTTTTGCGCCATGAACTGTTTATTATTCCCGCGTGGTATAATGACACGGCATGGGTGGCCCATTGGGATATTTTCGCCCGCCCCAATGCCGAAACACCGCCCTTTTCCACCGGAGAGCTGGATTTCTGGTGGTTTAACGCCGACCGCGCCGCCGAATTGCGCGCCGCTGGCGCGCTGAGGTAATCATGGGCGCCTATATCGCGCGACGTCTGGCCCTGATCATCCCGACATTGTTCGGGGTGATGGTCATTAACTTCTTTCTGGTGCAATTCGTGCCCGGCGGCCCGATAGAACAGGTGATTGCCCAGATGGAAGGGCAGGGTAATGTTTTCGGGGCGTTTGACGGCGGTGGGTCCGATGTGAATGTCGGCGCAGTCGACAACGAACGCTATACCGGCGCGCGGGGGCTGCCGCCGGAATTCATTGCCCAGCTGGAACGTGAATTCGGGTTCGACAAGCCGCCGCTGGAACGGTTCATGCATATGATGTGGAATTATATGCGGTTTGATTTTGGACAAAGTTATTTCAGGTCCATTTCGGTGGTGGATCTGGTTGTTGAAAAGCTACCTGTATCCATCAGCCTTGGGCTATGGTCCACGCTGATTGCCTATCTGGTGTCCATCCCGCTGGGCATCAGCAAGGCGGTGCGCGACGGGTCGCAGTTTGACAGTTTCACATCGGGACTGATCATCGTGGCCTATGCGATACCGGGGTTCCTGTTTGCCATCTTGTTGTTGGTGTTGTTTGCGGGCGGGTCATACTGGCAGATATTTCCCGCACGCGGGCTGACCTCGCCGCAGGAAGTGTGGGACCAGTTAACCCCGCTGGGCAAGGTGCTGGATTATTTCTGGCACATCACGCTGCCGGTGCTGGCCTCGACCATCTCGGCCTTTGCCACGCTGACGCTGCTGACCAAGAACAGTTTTCTGGAAGAAATCCGCAAGCAATATGTCATAACCGCCCGCGCCAAGGGGCTGATGGAAAGCCGTGTCCTGTATGGGCATGTGTTCCGCAATGCGATGCTGATTGTCATCGCGGGGTTTCCGGCGGTGTTTGTGGGGGTGTTCTTTGGCGGGTCGCTGATAATTGAAACCATCTTCTCGCTGGATGGTCTGGGGCGGCTGGGTTTTGAAGCGGTGGTTGCGCGGGATTATCCTGTCATGTTCGGCACGCTTTTTGTCTTCAGCCTGATCGGGCTGGTTGTGGGGCTGATTTCAGACCTGATGTATGTCTGGATCGACCCGCGCATCGATTTCGAGTCTCGAGAGACATAGATAATGGATCAACGCACAGACAGTTTGGTTCATACGCCACCCGCCCCGCATGAGGGCGCGGTTGGTGAAGCCTTGCCAAAGCGCAGGCGCCGCTTTGGCGTTACTTTGTCGCCGCTGAACCAACGCCGTTGGGCCAATTTCAAGGCCAACCGCCGCGCGTTCTGGTCCCTGATGATTTTGCTGGTGCTGTATGGCCTGTCGTTATTTGCCGAATTTATTGCCAATGACCGGCCTATCATCATCAACTATCGGGGCGGTTATTATTTTCCCATCCATAATTTCTATCCTGAAACCGCCTTTGGTGGCGATTTCAGGACCGAAGCCGTCTACCGCGACACCGAAGTGCAATGCCTGATCCGCACAGGCGGTGCCGAATTGTGCCTTGATGACCCGCGCGACGCGATGGAGCAGGCCGAAACCACCGGCATTGTGGATGGGCAGGAAATTGTCGCGGGCTGGATGGTGTGGCCGCCGATTCCCTATTCCTATAACACGGTCAATGACATTGGCCGCGCCGCCCCGTCCCCGCCCGAAAGCCGCCACTGGCTAGGCACGGACGGGACCGCGCGCGATGTGCTGGCGCGCATTATCTACGGGTTCCGGCTGTCCATTACCTTTGCGTTGGTGGTCACGGCGCTGACATCGGTTATTGGTATTGCTGCGGGGGCGGTGCAGGGGTTTTTCGGCGGCTTGCTGGATTTGCTGTTCCAGCGCGTGATCGAGTTGTGGACATCGGTGCCATCACTTTACATCATCATCATTGTATCTTCGATGTTCATGATGAATTTCTGGCTATTGGTGTTCTTGATGACGCTGTTTGGCTGGACCGGCCTTGTGGGCGTGGTGCGCGCGGAATTCCTGCGCGCGCGGAATTTTGAATATGTCCGCGCCGCGCGTGCGCTGGGTGTGTCGAACGCAACAATCATGTTCCGCCACGTCCTGCCCAATGCCATGGTGGCCACGCTGACATTCCTGCCGTTCATCGTGACAGGGGTTATCGGGTCGCTGGCCGCGCTGGATTTTCTGGGTTTTGGTCTGCCGTCTTCCGCGCCCAGCCTTGGGGAAATGACGCTTCAGGCGAAAAACAACCTGCAAGCGCCGTGGCTGGGGTTCAGTGCCTTCTTTACCTTCGCCATAATGCTGTCGCTGCTGGTGTTCATATTTGAAGGTGTGCGCGATGCCTTTGACCCGCGAAAGACCTTTTCATGACGCGAAGTCTGGTTGTTGAAAACCTGTCCGTGACCTTCATGCAGGCGGGCCACGCCGTCCCTGCAGTGCGTGGGGTGTCGTTTAATGTCGACAAGGGCGAAACCGTTGCCATTGTGGGCGAATCCGGTTCGGGAAAATCCGTTACTGCCTTGTCCACTGTGGGGTTGTTGCCGGATTCCGCGCAGGTCGCGGGGTCCGTCACCTTCAAGGGGCGCGAATTGGTGGGCGCAGATGACAAGGTGCTGCGTCAGGTGCGCGGTAATGATATCAGCTTCATCTTTCAGGAACCGATGACATCGCTGAACCCGCTGCACAGCATAGAAAAGCAAATTACCGAAAGCCTGTCACTGCATCAGGGTCTGTCAGGTGCGGCGGCACGGGCGCGCGTGCTGGAACTGCTGGACAAGGTGGGCATTCGTGACGCTGAAAGCCGCATGTCGGCCTATCCGCACCAGTTGTCGGGCGGGCAGCGCCAGCGCGTAATGATTGCCATGGCGCTGGCCAATGGGCCGGAATTGCTGGTGGCCGATGAACCCACCACCGCGCTGGATGTCACCATTCAGGCCCAGATCCTTGAATTGCTGGTGGATCTGAAGCGCGCCGAAGGCATGAGTCTGTTGTTCATCACCCATGATCTGAACATCGTGCGGCGTTTTGCGGACCGCGTCTGCGTCATGCAGGGTGGCGAGATCGTCGAACAAGGCCCCACTGCGCAGCTTTTTGCGGACCCCCAGCACCCCTATACGCGCAAGCTGTTGGCGGCAGAATCCACCGGCATGCCTGCCCCCGTGCCGGAAAACGCGCCGGAAATCCTGCGAACGGACGGTTTGCGCATCTGGTTTCCCATCCAGCGCGGTTTTTTGCGGCGCACAATTGGGCATGTAAAGGCCGTCAACGAAGCCAGTCTGACGCTGCGCGCGGGCGAAACCCTTGGCGTGGTGGGCGAATCCGGGTCCGGCAAGACAACGCTGGCGCTGGCCATCTTGCGGTTGATTTCCAGCGAAGGGCCGATTGTGTTCAATGGCACCGACATTCAGGGGCGCAAGTTCAAGGATTTGCGCGCGCTGCGGCGGGATTTGCAGATCGTGTTTCAGGACCCGTTCGGCAGCCTGTCGCCGCGCATGACCATTGAACAGATCATTTCCGAAGGGTTGGGCGTGCATGGTGTGCCCACGGGGCGGTCATCGCGCGAACTGGTCGCCGAAATCATGGAAGAAGTGGGCCTGAATCCCGCCACAATGGAACGCTACCCGCATGAATTTTCGGGCGGCCAGCGCCAGCGTATTGCGATTGCGCGCGCCATGATCCTGCGCCCCAAACTGGTGGTTCTGGACGAACCCACATCTGCGCTGGACATGACCGTGCAAGTGCAGATTGTCGACTTGCTGCGCGCCCTGCAACGCAAGTATGGGTTGGCCTATTTGTTCATCAGCCATGATTTGCGCGTTGTGCGCGCCCTATCCCATAAGGTGATGGTCATGAAACAAGGCGATGTGGTCGAAGCAGGTCAGATTGATCAGGTGTTTGACGCGCCACGCCATGACTATACGCGCCAATTGCTGGCGGCCGCGTTTGACATTACGGCCATTGGTGCGGCCTGATAGCGGCAACAGGTGGGGCGCTGATGAAAATCCTTTTCGTGCATCAGAACTTCCCCGGTCAGTTCAGGCATCTTGCCCCGGCCCTTGCGCAGCGCGGGCATAGTGTCATTGCCCTGACGGCAGAACAGAACAGCCGCCAGACCCCGTTGCGGACCTATCGCTACCCCATGCCGGACCCTGCGCCAGACCCGCGCCAGTCGCGCATGGGCACCACCTATACGGCCATGACGGACCGTGCGCACCGCGCCGCGCGTGCGGCGGTACAGTTGCGCGACAATATAGGCTTCAGCCCTGATGTGGTGTTCGGGCATGGTGGTTGGGGGGAAACGCTGTTCCTGCGTGAAATCTGGCCTGACGCCCGCCATTTGACCTATGCGGAATTCTACTATGCCCCCAAGGGGCTGGATGTGGGGTTTGACCCTGAATTCAGCCGCAATGACATCAACGGCCAGTTTGCCGTTGTTGCCCGGCAGGCCCATCTGGCGCTGTCCATGGTGCAGGCTGACGCGGCATTGTCCCCCACCGAATGGCAGGCTGACAGTTTTCCGCCCCCCTTTCGGGACAAGATCACCATCACCCATGATGGTATCGACACAGATTACCTTAGGCCGGACCCCTTGGCGCGCTATCAGGTGCCTGGCGGTCCGTTGCTATATGCTGGCGATGAGGTTCTGACCTTCGTTGCGCGCAATCTGGAACCCTATCGGGGCGCGCATATTTTCTTGCGCTGCTTGCCTGATGTTATGGCCGCGCGACCCGGCGTGCATGTGGTGATTGTGGGCGGGGACGGGGCCAGTTACGGGGCACCCCCCCGGCATGGCAGCTGGAAGGACCAGTTCCTGCGCGAAGTGCAAGGCCGGCTGGACATGTCGCGCGTGCATTTCACCGGGCGCGTGCCCTATGGCGATTTCATGTCGATCATGCGCATAAGTCGTGTGCATGCCTATCTGACAGTGCCCTTCGTGCTGTCATGGTCGCTGCTGGAAGCCATGAGCATGGGTGCCTGTATTGTTGCATCCCGCACCGGCCCCGTTGAGGAAGTGATCACTGATGCCGTTAATGGCCGTCTGGTCGATTTTTTTGATGTAGACCGCTGGTCGGAAATGCTGGTGGATGCGCTGGAAGCACCCCACCGCTATGACCGCATGCGCGAGGCGGCGCGCCGCACGATTGTTGAAAATTACGACCTGAAGCGCGTTTGCCTGCCGCGCCTTGTCAGGTTTGTGGAAGGGGACTGACCACAAACGCAGCCACCCTTCCAGGGCCATCATACGGCCGAGCTGTGGCCTGTCTTTGCCATGGCGTATTCGTCAAAAATGGTGGCAATCATCCGGGTCAGGGGGCGTCCTTCTGTCGGAATTTCCAGCCCCGCTGCCGTGCGTTTGACGAATGCGCCGTATTTCAGAACGGCCAGATCAAAAATCTGGTTCAGTTCTGCAGGGTCCGCGCCCAGCCCCTTGACCAATTCGTCGCGGTTGATGGCGAAATCGCACATCAGCGCTTCGATTGCGCGCCCGCGCCATATGTCGGCAGGCGTGAAGACATGCCCGCGCGCGGTGGCGAACTGGCCTGCATGCACGGATTTTTTCCAATCTGCCGTTGCAGGGGCATTCTGCGCAAACCCTTGCGGAAAGCGCGAAATCGACGATGCGCCCAGCCCGATCAACACCGGGGAGGTGTCATCAGTATAGCCTTGGAAATTCCGGCGCAGGGTTCCGGCTGCGGCGGCCTTGGCCATGCTGTCATGGGGGCGCGCAAAATGGTCGATGCCAATTTCATCATACCCGTCCCACATAAACAGGCGGCGTGCGGTGTCGAACAGGTCCAGACGCTCTTCGGGGCGGGGCAGGGTTTCTGACGGGATCATCTGCTGACGCCGCGCCATCCATGGCACATGCGCATAGCCATACAGCGCCACGCGGTCGGGGTTCAGCGACAGAAGTTTTTGCACCGAATCTGCAATCCGCGTTGGTGTTTGGTGCGGCAGACCATACAGGATATCCGCGTTCAGGCTGACAATGCCGCGCGCGCGCAACCCGTCGACAGCGGCTTTCGTAATCTCGAAGCTTTGGTCGCGGCCAATGATTTTCTGGATTTCGGGGTCGAAATCCTGCACCCCGATGGACGCGCGGTTCATCCCTGCTTCGGCCAAGGCGTCAAGGCGGGCATCATCGATTTCATTCGGGTCAATCTCAACCGAGAATTCGCCACCTTCGGCCATTGGCGCAATATCGAACACCAGTGCGGCAAGGTCACGCATTTGCGCTGCGGGCATAAGTGTTGGTGTGCCCCCGCCCCAATGCAACCGTGACAGGCGCACCCCGTCGGGCAATATTGCGCGCAGCAGTTCCAGTTCTAAGCGCAACGAATCAATATAGGCCAGAACAGGTGCATCGCTGCTGGTCCCTTGGGTGCGGCATGCGCAGAACCAGCACAACCTGCGACAGAACGGCACATGCAGATAAAGCGAAATCTCGCTTCCTGCGGGGATTTGCTGAATCCAGCTGGCTATTGTGCTGCCGCGCAGATCAGATGAGAACTGCGGCGCCGTCGGATAGCTTGTATACCGCGGCACGCGCGCGTCAAACAGGCCAAGCTTACTAAGTTGCGAAATATAAGACATGTGTGTAAGGTATACTTGGCACATGGCAAAACTCTTTGATGTAGATCAACCAGCATGACGCGCGTTACACCAAAAATTCAGGCTGCCGGGCATGATTGCGCGGCGTGCCCCATTCGACACCGCGCCGTTTGTGCACGGTGCGAGGCTGACGAACTGCAGGTTCTTGAGCAAATCAAGTATTATCGCAGCTTTGAGGCCGGTCAAACCGTTGTCTGGGCGGGGGATACAATGGATTTTGTCGCGTCTGTCGTGACCGGCATTGCCA
This sequence comes from Roseinatronobacter sp. NSM, assembly GCF_052379845.1. Classification (NCBI taxonomy): domain Bacteria; kingdom Pseudomonadati; phylum Pseudomonadota; class Alphaproteobacteria; order Rhodobacterales; family Paracoccaceae; genus Roseinatronobacter; species Roseinatronobacter sp. NSM. The sequence continues at coordinate 50,621 of NZ_JBQTCF010000019.1, forward strand.
CGCTTAGTCAGACCATGGAAGACGGGCGCCGCCAGATGGTCGGGCTTTTGTTGCCATCGGATTTTGCCGGTCGGCCCGGACGGGCAACGTCCGCCTATGATGTGACGGCAGCCACCGATCTGGTGATGTGCTGTTTTCGCCGTAAACCGTTTGAAAGCCTGATGCTCAGCACGCCGCATATCGGGCAGCGCCTGCTGGAAATGACGCTGGACGAACTGGACGCAGCGCGCGAATGGATGCTGCTGCTTGGGCGCAAGACTGCCCGCGAAAAAATTGCCAGCCTGCTGTGTATCATTGCCCGGCGGGATGCATCGCTGCAACTTAGCCAGACACAAGGGGAGCTGCGTTTTGACCTGCCCCTGACGCGCGAGGCGATGTCAGAATATCTGGGTCTGACGCTGGAAACCGTCAGCCGTCAAATGTCCAGCCTGCGCCGCGAAGGGTTGATTCTGACCGAAGGCAAGCGCCATATCATCATTCCGGATTTTGACCGTCTTCTGGAAGAAACAGGTGACGATTCCGATGGTGGCTTTCTGGTTTGACGGGCAGGGTGCCGTCTTGTCGTGACGGTCATGGAATAAACACATTTCTTGCGCTGTATAGCCACCAAAGCGTTTTCTAACCCCGTATATGTGTTGCAGTTTCGGGGGGATCAATGTTCGACTGGGATAAGGATTATGATGATCTGGTCGTCATTGGCGGGCAGGTCGCGGCAACGACTGATGGTGTTCTGGCGCAGGATAATGCATGGTTGGGCCGTTTCGCGCGGTTATGCGCCATTTTCTGCCTTGCAGTGATCAGCTTCTATCCCAGTCATACAGAAACCGCGTCTGGTCAGGTGGTAAGTTTCGCGGCGCCCGGCACCCACAGGAATGACATGCCCCTGCCGGAAGGTTTGCAAACCTACACGGTCGTGGAAACGCAAACCTTCCTGAATGGTATTGCGGCGCTTGGAAACGCTGACTTGCGGGCCTATGCCAGTATTACGGCCCAAGACCTTGATCATGCCGCAGGCACACGCACTGCAGGGTTCTTTCAGGACGCGATGATCATGATTGAATTCGAAATGGCCCGGCGGGGAATGGCCGCGCATCCAAGCCCCGCATTCTAGAGTGTGTCGCGTTCATTCGCATTCACACCACACACTCTAACTTATTGATTTCGCAGATTCGAGAAGCGCAAAACTGGTTCCCACTTTTGCGCAACACGCTTTAATGTGCCAAAAACACGGCGCAAGGTGTGTCCTCCAGCATGTCGCGCGTCGCACCGCCAAGGATAGCTTCGCGCAGGCGTGAGCGCCCATATGCCCCCATTACCAGCAAATCCGCTGACTGGTCCTGCAGGTGTCTGCGCAGAATATCGCTGGTGCGCGGCAGGGCACGTGCCAGAACCGACACATCGGCCTGAACCCCGTGGCGCACCAACATCTGGGCCAGCAGGCCGCCCGGATCGGACCGTTCGGCACCGTGGGACGGCGGGTCAATGATAACCATATTGACAAGATCGGCCTGTGTCATGATTGGCAGGGCTGCGCGCGCGGCATGCAGGGCCTCGTCACTTTGGTTCCAGGCCAGAACCACCTTGTTGAAATCCGGCAGCTTGGCCCCCGGTTTCGGCAGCACCAGCACGGGGGCATCCCCTTCGAACAATGCGGATTCCACGATCACTTCGTCTTGTGGGCCGCGGCCCGCGCCATAAGGCAGCGGCAGGACCACCAGATCAGAGAACCGCGCCTTCAGCCCGACATAGGAAGCAATGCCGCCCAAGGACAACACGGCGCTGTCAGTGCTCCAGCGTATGTCGCAGCTGCGCAGGACATCGCGCGCCTTGTCTTGCAGCGTATCGGCGGTTGCCTTGGCGGCATCTATGGAATCCTGATAGATGATTGCAGGCGCACCAGCGTAGAATCCCATGCTTTGCGTGGTGTCAACGCCAAGGCAGCACACTTCCAGATGGGCGTCAAAGCGCTGCGCAAGCTCGGCGGCAGAGTGTAACAGCGCCGCAAGGCCCGTTTCGCCAGCAATGAACGTGACCAAGGACTTGTAGGACATCATGAGCTCCTTTCTTGAACTGTGCCGTGAAGGTCAGTTTGATGTTTCGCGCATACAGGCGTAAAATCACACTCCTGACGCTGCAGTGCCGCGCCGCACATCGTCTGAACCCCCAAGCATCCGGGCGTTCCAGTTGCACCATGCCTGAGGATGTGCACTTAAACATTGATCTGACGCAAATAATTCAATTGCGAAATTTGACCTGAATCAAAGTCCTTGCCACCGGCCCGTGACAAAACGCACCATGCAAAACTGTCCGTGTTATATGTAATAAGATAGCAGGATGATAATAAGGGACGCAGATCATGTGGGATTACTTGAAGCTTGTTGTATTGGGGGTGGTCGTGGTTGTCGCTGCGATTGCTGCCAGTATGGCACGCGATTTGCCTTATTTGGTCCATATGCTGGTGATCATGCTTGCCGCAGCAATCACCTTCATGTGGTTAATTCGCCGTGTCGGGGAACCGGCCATTGTTGCGAATCCTAACGAATATATGGATGGGCCTGTTCGTTTTGGCGTAGTCGCAACGGCGTTTTGGGGCGTTGTGGGCTTTTTGGTCGGTGTTGTCATCGCATTTCAGTTGGCATGGCCAGACCTGAACTTCCAATGGGCACAAGGGTATTTGAATTTTGGGCGTCTGCGTCCGCTGCACACCTCGGCGGTGATTTTTGCCTTCGGGGGCAATGCGCTTATTGCGACTGCGTTCTATGTTGTTCAGCGCACCTCGGCCTCGCGGCTGTGGGGCGGCGGTCTGGCGTGGTTCGTGTTCTGGGGCTATCAGATCTTCATCGTCATGGCTGCAACAGGCTATGTGCTGGGGTCCAGCCAGGGCAATGAATATGCCGAACCCGAATGGTTGACAGACTTGTGGCTGACCATTGTTTGGGTGGCGTTCCTTGCGGTTTACATGGGCACGGTCATCAACCGGCGTGAACCGCATATCTATGTCGCCAACTGGTTCTACATTGCGTTCATTGTGACCGTTGCAATGCTGCACCTTGTCAACAACGCTGCGATTCCCGTTTCGGCATTCGGGTCGAAATCTGTTCCTGTGTGGTCTGGCGTTCAGTCCGCCATGATCCAGTGGTGGTATGGCCATAACGCTGTGGGATTTTTCCTGACAGCGGGCTTTCTGGGTATGATGTATTACTTCATTCCCAAGCAGGCGGAACGTCCGGTTTACAGCTACAAACTATCGATCATGCATTTCTGGGCGCTGATCTTCCTGTATATCTGGGCCGGCCCGCACCATCTACATTACACTGCGCTGCCTGACTGGGCGCAGACATTGGGCATGACCTTTTCGATCATGCTGTGGATGCCAAGCTGGGGCGGCATGATCAATGGTCTGATGACGCTTTCGGGCGCGTGGGACAAGCTGCGCACGGATCCAATTATCCGCATGATGGTGGTGGCCGTGGGTTTCTACGGGATGGCCACGTTTGAGGGGCCGATGATGTCCATCAAGGCCGTGAACAGCCTGTCGCATTATACCGACTGGACCATTGGCCATGTGCATTCCGGCGCGCTGGGCTGGAACGGTATGATCACCTTCGGCGCGCTGTATTATCTGGTGCCGAAACTGTGGCAGCGCGAGGGGCTGTATAGCCTGCGGCTGGTCAGCTGGCACTTCTGGTTGGCGACCATCGGGATCGTTCTTTATGCGGCGTCCATGTGGGTGACCGGCATCATGGAAGGTCTGATGTGGCGTGAAGTCGATGCGCAAGGTTTCCTTGTCAATTCCTTCGCGGACACAGTTGCGGCCAAGTTCCCGATGTATGTGGTGCGGGGTCTGGGCGGAACGCTGTTCCTGCTGGGCGCGATCATCATGTGCTACAACCTGTGGAAAACTGTGACGAGCACGGCGGCAAGACAGCCCGCCCGTGCCGCTGCAGTGCCCGCTGAATAACCGAGGGCGCTAGAATGGGACTTCTTGATCACCATAAGAAAATCGAAACGCATGCAACACTTTTGCTGGTGCTGTCGTTTCTGGTCGTGACCATCGGGGGCATTGTTCAGATTGTGCCACTGTTCTATCTGGACAACACCATCGAAAAGGTTGAAGGCATGCGCCCCTATGCGCCGCTGGAAATCGCGGGCCGCGAGATTTATTTGCGCGAAGGGTGCTATGTGTGCCACAGCCAGATGATCCGCCCCATGCGTGACGAGGTGGAACGTTACGGTCATTACAGCCTTGCGGCGGAATCGATGTATGACCATCCGTTCCAATGGGGGTCCAAACGGACAGGGCCGGACCTGGCCCGTCTGGGCGGGCGCTATTCGGATGACTGGCATGTTCAGCACATGATCAACCCGCGCGACGTCGTGCCCGAATCCATCATGCCGTCCTATGGCTACATGCTGGATCGCACACTGGACCGGTCGGATGCCGAACATGTGCGCGATATCATGGCGGTCTATCGCACGCTGGGGCACCCCTACACCGAAGACATGATGGAAAACGCGGTCGGTGACTTCTTCGCGCAAGCCGAAGATTTCGGGGATGCAGCTGTTCTGGACCGCTATCCGGGCGCACAACAGCGCAATTTCGACGGGCAGGCGCAAGTCACCGAAATGGACGCCATCATTGCCTACATGCAGATGCTGGGAACCTTGGTCGATTTCGACACATTTGTTCCAGTAGCCAATCGCTAAGGGGGAAGGGACATGGAAACATATACTTTTCTGCGTGCGTTTGCCGATAGCTGGCATTTGCTGTTCATGTTTTGCTTCTTCATCGGGGTGTTTTTGTTCATCCTGCGCCCCGGTTCAAGGAAGGTTCATGATGAAACCGCGAACATGATTTTCCGAAATGATGACAAGCCGGCAGGGGACGACAGCGCCCCCCGCGCAGCGCGTCACGTCGAACCGAAAGAGGCCCGCTGATGGCTGACAATTCCGAAAACAAGGTCACACCTGCCTCTCGGCAATATCCTGATCCGGGCAGAAAGCTGAAAGACGATGTTGCGACCACGGGTCACAGCTGGGACGGGATTGAAGAATACGACAACCCCATGCCGCGTTGGTGGGTCTGGATATTCATCATTACCATTATCTGGTCGGTCGGCTATTGGCTTGCCTATCCGGCATGGCCGGGTATCAAATCCTCGACGGCGGGTTTGTTGGGCTATTCCTCCCGCGCCAATGTTGTCGCCGAGATTGATGAGTTCGAGGCCCGCAACGAGCAGTTCTTCGTTCAGCTTGTTGATACCGATCTGGAAGACCTGCGCGACAATGACGATTTGCACCGATTTGCAGTGAATGCCGGTGCGGCGGTGTTTCGTGCGCAATGTTCGCAATGCCACGGCAGTGGTGGTGCAGGTGTTCAGGCCGCCGGTTACCCGAACCTGCTGGATGATGACTGGCTGTGGGGCGGCACCTATGATGATATCTTGACAACGGTGACATGGGGTATCCGCAACGAAGACCATGCTGATGCGCGTTGGTCGGAAATGCCCGCTTTTGGTCGTGACGGTCTGCTGGATGATCCCGAGATTGACCAGATCGTGAATCACGTTCTGTCCTTGTCGGGGTCCGACCATGACGCGCAACTTGCGTCAGCGGGCGCAGAGTTGTTTGAAATAAACTGTGCATCCTGCCACGGGGATGGCGGCGAGGGGGATTATTTCCTTGGTGCGCCCGCGCTGAACAATCAGGTCTGGCTGTATGGTGGGTCGTTTGATGCCATTCGCGAAACGGTCTATTATTCGCGCTTCGGTGTGATGCCCGGGTTTGAAAACCGCCTGCGCGAAGCTGAAATCCGCGCAGTTGCGGCTTATGTCCACCAACTGGGCGGCGGACAGTAACGCTGGCATGGTTGGAAATGAACAGGCCCTTGCGCAAGCAGGGGCCTGTTCCGTTTTCAGGGGCAATCCTGACCTTGCGACATCCTGTCGCCTGTTGCTCGGGGCCAGGAAGTATTTGATCTGCATCAATGCTGCGCGCCGGATTTATGGCAAAGCTCACCCAAGCCCTGGTCTGCAGGGCTGCGTCGGCCTTCGTTCCTGTTCGCGCGTGTTACTGAAGGCCGACGCTACCTCATTCCCCCGCAAAAACAATGTGGTGCTGCGTCAAATTGTCAAAAGATGCATTGCGGAAGTGTTTTTTGATTCAAGTCAAGGTTTGTTCTGGTGGCGCATGTGATCACCATATCAGCCATTAGCCGGAGCAGGATATGAGTGCCCCAGACCAGACCCCGCCGCCCCTGTATGCCAAACGCGAACCCATTTTCCCGCGCCGCGTAAGCGGCAGCTTCCGCACGATGAAGTGGTGGCTTCTGGCGGTCATGCTGGGAATCTACTATCTGGTTCCGTGGATTCGCTGGGACCGCGGCGCGGAAATGCCCAATCAGGCCGTGTTGCTGGACCTTGCCAACCGGCGCTTCTTTTTCTTCATGATCGAAATCTGGCCGCATGAATTCTACTTCGTGGCGGGCCTGCTGATCATGGCGGGGATCGGGTTGTTCCTGTTTACGTCTGCCTTGGGGCGGGTCTGGTGTGGGTATGCCTGCCCGCAAACTGTGTGGACGGACCTGTTCATACTGGTCGAACGCTGGGTAGAAGGGGACCGCAACGCCCGCCTGCGCTTGCACCGCAAGGGCTGGGATTTTGAGAAGCTTCGCAAATATGGCCTGAAATGGGTGTTGTGGTTCCTGATCGGCATGGCAACCGGCGGCGCGTGGGTGTTCTATTTCGCGGATGCGCCCACCTTGTTCGTTGATCTGTTCACCGGACAGGCCAGCATGATTGCCTATCTGACAGTTCTTATCCTGACGATGACGACCTTTCTGTTTGGCGGTTTTTTCCGGGAACAGATTTGCATTTATGCGTGCCCATGGCCGCGCATTCAGGCCGCGATGATGGACGAGGACACGCTGACAATCGGGTATCGTGACTGGCGCGGCGAACCGCGTGGGAAACTGAAGAAGGGCCAGCTTGATCCGGGACAGGGCGACTGCATTGATTGTATGGCATGTGTGAATGTCTGCCCCATGGGAATCGATATTCGGGACGGGCAGCAGATGGAATGCATCACCTGCGGGTTGTGCATTGATGCCTGCGATGAAGTGATGGACCGTATCGGCAAGCCGCGCGGGCTGGTCGCCTATATGGCCCTGTCCGACGAGATTGCAGAACGCGAAGGCAAGAACGCCAAGTCCGTGTGGAAACATGTGTTCCGCCCGCGCACCGTGCTTTATACCGCGATTTGGGGGGTTATTGGCATAGGGCTGGTCGTGGCGCTGTTCATCCGCGCCGATCTGGACATGAGCGTTTCACCGATCCGCAACCCCACCCATATTGTGTTGTCTGACGGTACGGTGCGCAATGTTTATGACATACGGCTGCGCAACATGTATCATGAACCCCGCGAATTTGTGTTGTCGGTGACGGAAAACCCCGATCTGGCCCTGTCAATCGAAGGTGAAGACAGCACAGCAGTAACTGTTGGCCCCGATGAGATGGCCTTGTTGCGCGTCTATCTGACCGCCGCGCCTGACACGTCATCGGCTAGCGCGGACCGTCGGCCAGCGCGCATTTGGGCAACCCTGTCGGGGACATCGGAACGTGTCTATTCCGACACAACATTCAACGGGAGGAACCAATGACACAAACAGCACCCAAGGGGTTCCGCATGACGGGCACCAAAGTTCTGGTAATTTGCCTTTCGGCATTCGGGGTTATTCTTGCCGCGAACCTGACGCTGGCGTTCAATGCGGTCAATACCTTCCCGGGGTTGGAAGTGGACAATTCCTATGTGGCCAGCCAGAATTTCAACGCAGAACTGGCTGCGCAGCTGTCGCTGGGCTGGGATGTGAAGGCAAGCGTGGAAGACGGGGCCTTGAAGCTGGCCATTACCGATGCGCAGGGCGCGCCCGTCCAAGTGGCCTATCTTGATGCGGTTGTGGGGGCGGCCACGCATGTGCGCGCCGATCAGACCCCCGATTTCCGCTTTGTGGACGGGGCTTACCGTGCGCCGGTGGAAATTGGGCCGGGCAACTGGAATATTCGTATGCATGCGGTCGCGGCTGACGGCACAGAATTTCGCCAGCGTGTGGTGTTGCACGTCCGCTAGGGTGGCTTGATGAGCACTGCAACCTTTCGCCCTTCGGCCTGCCCGGCCTGCGATGCGGCCCCCGCCGCCGAGGCCTTGGCAGGTGGGGCCGCGCTGCCCAATGCGCGGCTGCTGTTGTCGGTGCCCGAAGTGCATTGCGCGGCATGTATTTCCACGATCGAACGCGATTTGGCACGCATGGAGGGGGTGAATTCCGCCCGCCTGAACCTGACGCTGAAGCGCCTTAGCGTTGATGCGGTGGCGGCTGTTGGGGTTCAGGACGTGATCGCGCGGCTGGACAGGCTGGGCTATGACGCGCATGAATTGGACGCGGGCACCTTGTCGATGACCGAAACCGACAAGCAGGGGCGCGAATTGCTGATGCGCCTTGGCGTGGCCGGTTTCGCGATGATGAACATCATGCTGTTGTCGGTGGCTGTATGGTCGGGGGCCGAAGGGCCGACCCGCGACATGTTCCACCTGATTTCGGCCTTGATCGCCATTCCCACAGTGGCGTTTTCGGGCCAGCCCTTCTTTCGGGCGGCCATCAAGGGGTTGCGGGCGGGCCGCATGGATATGGACGCGCCCATTTCCTTTGCCATCATCCTGACGCTGATCATTTCCATTTATGAAACGCTGCAATCCGGTGAACATGCCTATTTTGAAGCGGTGGTCATGTTGATCTTTTTCCTGTTGGCGGGGCGGTATCTGGATTTTCGCGCGCGTGCTGTGGCGCGGTCTGCCGCGCAGGAACTGGCCGCGCTGGAAGTGCCACGCGCCATGCGGCTGCGGGACGGTGTTGAAAGCACAGTTTCGGTGGCAGATCTGGCGGTGGGTGATCTGGTTCTGGTGCGTCCCGGCGGACGGGTGCCGGTGGATGGTGTGGTGGTGGTGGGCAAGTCAGAAATTGACCGTTCGCTTCTGACGGGGGAAACCTTGCCTGTCTATGCCGCCGAAGGCAGTGTGCTAAGCGCGGGCGAAGTGAACCTGACAGGGCCATTGACCGTGCGCGTGACTGCCGCAGGCAAGGACAGTTCGCTGCACCGCATGGCGGATCTGGTGGCGAATGCTGAATCCGCGCGCACCAAATATACGACATTGGCGGAACGCGCTGCGCGGGCCTATGCGCCGACAATTCCCCTGCTATCTATTGGGGCGTTCATTGTCTGGATGTATATTTCAGGCGGTGATCTGCGGTTGGCGGTGAATATTGCCGCCGCGACGTTGATCATCACCTGCCCCTGTGCACTGGGTCTGGCTGTTCCCGCCGTGGTGACTGCCGCCAGTGGCAAGTTGTTCCGCAAGGGGTTGCTGATCAAGGACGGGACCGCGCTGGAACGGCTGGCCGAGGTGGACACCGTTATTTTCGACAAAACCGGCACCCTGACGATGGGCACACCCGCGCCCACCAATCTTGAAGCCCATGGCGCGACGGAAACCCGCGCGGCGCTTGCATTGGCAGAAGCGTCCAGCCATCCGCTGGCGCAGGCATTGGCGCAGGCATTGCGCATGCGCGGGGTTGATCCCGCGCCGCTGCAAGATGTGCAGGAAGTGCCCGGCTATGGGGTTGAGGGGAGCTGGCAGGGCCAGCGCGTGCGGTTGGGCCGTGCCGCATGGGTTGGCGCGGTGCCTGTTGAAATGACCGCCGCCTATTTCAGCAGGGATGACGCCACCGGCGCCTTTACGTTCAGCGACGCATTGCGCCCCGGTGCGGAAGATGTGGTCAAGGGATTGCAGGCACAGGGCAAGGCGGTTTTGCTGGTGTCTGGCGATGTGGCAGGCGTGGTGCGCGAGATGGCGCAGCGGCTGGGTATTGATGACTGGCACGCCGAGGCCTTGCCGCAGGACAAGGCCGCACGGATTGCCGCGTTGCAAGATGCCGGTCACAAGGTGCTTATGGTGGGCGATGGGCTGAATGACACAGTGGCGCTAAGTGCCGCGCATGTGTCCATTTCGCCTGCATCCGCGCTGGACGCCGCGCGTGCGGCGTCTGACATGGTGCTTCTGGGCCGTGACATTGGGCCAATTTCCGACGCAATGCGCATTGCTGGCCAGTGCACCCGCCGCATCCGAGAGAATTTCGTGCAATCAGGGGTGTATAATATTATCTTCGTTCCTATCGCCTTGTTGGGGTTTGCGACACCGCTTTGGGCGGCAGCAGTGATGTCGATTTCTTCCATCACTGTGACGCTGAATGCCTTGCGGTTGAAATGATAAAAGGATCACTGCACCATGGAAGTCCTGACCATTCTGATACCCGTTTCCCTGTTTTTGGGGTTCGTGGGACTGGCAGCGTTTCTGTGGACGCTGCGCAAGGGCATGTATGATGACCCGGACGGCGACAGCCAGCGCATTTTGAACGCGCAATATGATGATGCCCCCAAACCCGTGAAACGCGACACGCGCTAGCCAGCAACAAGTGGCGCGGTGACCCCCCCAGTGCGCAATCAGGGCCGCAGGCCGCCGAACATTCGGCGGGCCGTGACACGTCCTGCCGAGTGCGCGGGCTATACCAAGTGCGAAGGGCAGGTTCAGGCAAAAACCGAACAGTGCAGGCGCTTTAGCGTCAGGTATTCTTCCAGCGCCTGTGTGACCACATCCATTGGTCCATATGGGTTTTGACCAGCGTTTCCAGCGACCGGTTCAACTGCGCTGTCATTGTGCGCGCGTCCGAATGGGGCACAGGGTCTTCAATCCGCACCCGAAACGAAATCCCGTCCGGGTTTCGAATGCCATAGACCGGCACCAGAAGTGCGTTGTATTTCAAGGCAAGTTCCGCTGCCGAAAGCGCGGTGCGCGCGGGTTTTCCGATGAAATCGATGACTTCGCCATGCGCCATGTAATGGTCGACAACCATGCCCACCATCCCGCCGCGGCGCAAGAACCGCAGCATATGCGCCAGCCCTTCGCGCCCGCGTGCGAAGACAGGTGTGCCGATATGTGAAATGGCGGCAACATAGCGGGAATTGAAGGCAGGGTTGGTCATGGGCATATAAAACCCCGCGACATTGAACCCTTGCGCCAGCAGATACCCGCGCGCGGCGTCGTAATTGCCCAGATGGGCGGTCACCAACATGACGGGCCGTCCTTGGGCGTGCGCGTCTTGCAGTGCCGCCAGCCCGGTGCCTTCAACCACGCTGTCGCGCGCGCGTTCCAGAAATTCATCGCCGGTGAATATTTCGGCCATGGTGCGCGCCATGTTGTCGGGCACCTTGCGGCACAGACGCGCAACTTCGGACCGGGACAGGTCCGGCATGACATAGGCAAGATTGGCCCGAATGCGCGCGCGCATCCCCGCCAGCGGTCCAATCACGGCCCCCCCCAGCCAGCCAATCGCCGGAATGCGCCAGCGATAGGGCAGCGGCCGCAGCGCCGACAGCAGGACCGCAGCAAAGCGGTCCTGCGCCCAGTGCTGCCAACTGGGGCGCTGTGCCGTGGTCTTGTCAGCTGTTGATATGTCCGACTGTTCCGCCATCCGCGCTGATTGCACCCGACAGGTGCCCAAAGTCAAGAATTCCTGCCCTTATCAGCCAGGCGCACTGTCAGATTTCAGTAACTATACGCCACGTAAATCTGCGACAGATCGCCCTGCCAGTCCGAATGATAGCGGTGCAGCAGTTCATCCGCGGGGGTCTGGCCCGTCTCAACGCTTTCTTTCAGCGCGTTCAGGAAATGGGTTTCATCGGGCAACATGCCGCCTGCGCCGGGTTGCGCGCGCGCTTTAAGTCCTGCTTCGGCAATGTCGACAGTCGCGCGGGCCAGGTCATGCAGCTTTAGGCCCTGCGCCTGACCCGCCAAGCCGTCGACAGATGCGGCAATGCGCAATTCATCACGCAGCTCTGGCGTCCAGTCCTTGGCAATGTCCCACGCGGCGTCGAGCGCGCCCTGATCATAGGTCAGTCCGACCCAGAATGCGGGCAGGGCGCACAGCCTGCGCCATGGCCCCCCGTCCGCGCCGCGCATTTCGATGAATTTCTTGACGCGGGCTTCGGGGAAGATGGTTGTCAGATGGTCCGCCCAATCCGACAGTGTGGGCATTTCGCCGGGCAGGGCGGGCAACTGCCCTTTCATGAAATCGCGGAAGGACTGGCCCAGTGCGTTGATATACTTGCCGTCGCGGTAGACAAAATACATGGGCACATCCAGCGCATAATCCACCCATGCTTCAAACCCGAAACCGTCATCAAACACGAAAGGCAACATGCCGGTGCGTGCGGCGTCCAGATCGCGCCAGACGCGCGCGCGCCAGCTTTTGTGCCCATTTGGCTTGCCGTCAAAGAACGGGGAATTTGCAAATAGTGCTGTGGCCACAGGTTGCAGCGCCAGCGCGACACGCAGCTTTTGCACCATGTCGGCCTCGGACGCGAAATCAAGGTTCACTTGCACGGTGCAGGTGCGATACATCATGGATTTGCCCATGGTGCCCACGCGGTCCATGTAATCGGTCATCAGCGCATAGCGCCCCTTGGGCATGACGGGCATTTGCTCATGGCTCCAGATCGGGGCCGCGCCAAGCCCGATGAAACCCACGCCTATTTCTTCGGCCACGCTGCGCACTTCGCGCAAATGCTGGTTCACTTCATCGCAGGTCTGATGGATGGTTTCCAAGGGCGCGCCCGACAGCTCCAGCTGACCGCCCGGTTCCAGACTGACATTCGCGCCGTCCTTTTCCAGCCCGATGATATTGCCCCCTTCCAGAACAGGCGTCCAGCCGAAGCGGTCGCGCAGCCCTTCCAGCACCGCGCGGATGGACCTTGGCCCGTCATAGGGCAGGGGGTTCAGCGTGTCGTGGCAATAGCCGAATTTTTCATGTTCGGTGCCAATGCGCCAGTCTTCCTTGGGCTTGCAACCCGACGCCAGATATTCGGCCAGTTGGGCCTTGTTTTCGATCGGCCCGCCGCCGGTTTGGGGAATGGACATATGCGCTCCGATCCTGTGTGTATGTCGTGTCGTTGGTGTTCAATAATCGGGACTTGGCGATTGTGGCAGTCCAAGTCAAGCTGAACAGCCCTGCAAAAATGCACAATGGGTCGCCAAGATGTGCTGTGGTGCTGTGTCTGTCAGTGTCATCGGCCTTGATGCTAGTGAACTCGTCGGGCAATGCTGCGGCGTGACGGGTGCAGCCATAGCGGGCGCGATTGAACATGCGCGGGGTTGTTCAGCGCCCCCAGAATGGATTGCATATGCACATCCGGCAGGTTGGCGAATATGTCAAACAGCGCGTCGGCCCCTTGCGCGCCCACGGGAATATCCAGCCGCGTGCCGTCCTGCCCGATCAGGTGCCAGTTTGTGCCATGGTCGGTCAGGTGCAGTTCCATCAGATCGCGGGCGCTGATGAACCCGCCGGTTTCCGGGCCGAAATACGAAATTTGTGCTTCCAGCACCTGCACAATGCCGGGGGCATTGGCAACGCTATGGAACCGCAAGCGCCGCCAGCCGATCACGGCCAAAGTTACCCCGATGGCCGCGACCAACCCCGCCAGAAGCTGGAAAAAGCTGTCGCGCGCCTGAAGGGCCGTCCAAAGGCCCAGAACCGCGATGGCCAGCCCCGTCAGCACTTCAGACCAGCGCGCCAGCCCTGCGCGCAATTCTGGCCGGATCACGACCAATCCCCCCGCGTTGCCTGCCACAGTGTCAGGGCGGCAACCGCAGCAGTGTCGGCGCGCAGAATGCGCGGGCCAAGGGGTACGGGTGTCACATGGTCCATTGCCCGCAATCGTGCCCGTTCGGCTGGGGAAAAGCCACCCTCTGGGCCAATCAGGATTGCCGCAGGGGCCGGGGGCAGGGGCGTTTCGGGGGCGGGCGCACCACTTAGGCCTTCATCCGCGAAAATCAGGGCGCGCGATGTGTCCCACCCGTCCAGCAGGCGCGACAGGGGCTGCAACTGTGCCACTTGGGGAACGTAAGTGCCGCCGCATTGTTCGGCAGCTTCAAGGGCATGGGCCTGAAGCCGGTCCTGGCGGATGCGCTCGGAATTGGTGAAATCTGTCTGAACAGGCAGAATGCGCGCGGCGCCCAGTTCGGCGGCTTTTTCAACGATGAAATCGGTCCGCGTTTTCTTGATGGGGGCAAATACCAGCCACAGGTCAGGGGGCATGCGTTGCGGCGCGGATTGTGTCAGGCACCGCAGCGTTCCGCCGCGTTTTCCCGTCGCCACAATCTCGGCCTGCCATTCGCCCTGTGTGCCATTGAACAGCGCGACACGCTGCCCTGTGTTCAGGCGCAACACGTTGAAAAGATAGTGTGCATGGTCGCGCGACAGGTCAATCGCTTGCCCCTGCCCCAATGCATGCTCTAGATAGAGCCTGTGTTTCGCCTGTTCACGATGCGCTGTCATGGGGCTGATAGTATGACCGACGACGACCAAAGACCAGAGGGGCCGGGCAAGAATGGCACGGTAGCTGATGCGCCAGCGGCCAATTGGGTGGACACGCGCGCACCCGCACAGGCGCGCCCCTATCTGCGTCTGTCACGCGCGGACCGCCCCATAGGCACATGGCTGTTATTGCTGCCATGCTGGTGGGCAGTGTTGCTGGGCGCAGCCGCCTATCCTGAAACGGCGGGCTGGCTGACAGTGTGGCTGGTGCTGGCCTGCGGTGTGGGCGCGGTCCTGATGCGCGGGGCGGGCTGCACATGGAATGACATCACCGACCGTGACATTGACGACAAGGTGTCGCGCACCCGGTCGCGCCCCATCCCGTCGGGGCAGGTCACGCTGAAACAAGCCGGCATCTGGATGGCCATTCAGGCGGGCATTGCCGCGTTGATCTTGCTGACCTTCAACTGGGCGGCCATCGGGCTGGGGGTGTTGTCGCTGGGGTTGGTTGCGATTTACCCGTTTGCCAAGCGATTCACCTGGTGGCCGCAAATCTTTCTTGGGCTGGCGTTCAACTGGGGGGCGCTGCTGGCATGGACTGCGCAGACCGGGGCACTGGGGTTGCCTGCGGTGTTTCTGTATCTGGCCGGCATTTGCTGGACACTTTTTTATGATACGATCTATGCCCATCAGGACCGCGAAGATGACGCCTTGATCGGGGTGAAATCGACAGCGCGCCTGTTTGGAAACAAGACCGATCAATGGTTGCGCGGGTTTCTGGTGGCAACCGTGGTTCTGATGTCGCTTGCCGTGATTTATGCTTTGGCCCCATTGGCGAATCCGCTGAAAATGTCGCTTGGTCTGGCGGGGGCATGGGCCATCGGGTGGCACATGAACTGGCAACTGGCCAGACTTGATATTGATGATGGTGATGTGTGCCTGAAACTGTTCAGATCCAACCGCGATGCCGGGCTTTTTGTTGCGCTGTTTTTCGCCATAACACTTTTCGTGTGATTGCGCCGGTCTGCGCAACTGGCTAGGTGACGGTTATGCGAAAAGAACGATCCAATATTCTGGCACGGTTGCAGGGCGCAGGCACTTCGGTTCTGCACAATTACAAGTGGTATGTCCTGACGGCCGGGGCGTTTGCTGTTGCCGCTGTCGTTGCTGTCGGGGGCGCATCGCTTAGTGTGCGCGCCACAGAGCGTCTGCTGCTCAACGACTCGCTTGCTGCCCTGAACGAGGCTGCGATGGACTGGCCGGAAATTCAGGTGGACGGATTGCTTGTCACAATGAACGGTCAGGCCGCCACTGAAGCTGAGCGGTTTCGCGCGCTGGGCATTGTCAGCGCGGTGGTTGGTGCGGAACGTGTGATTGACCGGCTGAGTGTGGCACCCTCCATAGCGATTGCGGCACCGCAGTTTTCGGTTGAGATGATGCGCAACGGGCTGGACGTGTCCTTGATCGGGCTGGTGCCCGAAAGCTATGATGTCACCAATATTGTGCGCCAGATCGAAGGCATCGGGCCGGAAGTTTCCGTGGTGAACATGGTTGAAACTGCTGCCCATGCTGTGCCTTTTGGCTGGGAACGTTCGGTGGACTATGCGCTGAAGGCCATGGCGTTGGTGCCTGTCAGCAAGATTTCGGTATCGGCAGATCAGGTAGAGATATTCGGGCTTGCAGAATCCGAACGCCAGCGGGATGATTTTCGCCAACGTCTGCAACGCGAACGCCCGCGCGGGCTGATTGCCAGCATTGAAATTTCGGCCCCCCGACCGGCGATTACGCCCTTCACCCTGCGTTTTGTGATTGACGGCGACGGCGCGCGCTTCGACGCTTGTTCTGCGGATTCGCAAGAGGCGCGCGCCGCGATTTTGCAGGCCGCGCGTCAGGCGGGTGCCAGCGGTGTGCTGGAATGCACAATCGGGCTTGGCAGTCCGTCACCGCGCTGGCAGGTTGCCGCAGTGGCCGCTGTTCGGGCCTTGGCAGATGCGGGCGCGGGCACTGTCACATTCTCGGATACTGATATTTCCCTTGTGGTTCCCAACGCTGTGCAGATCGCCGAATTTGACCGTATTGTGGGTGTTCTGGAAAATGCCTTGCCTGATGTCTTTTCGCTGCAGGCGGTCAGGTTGCCCCCGGAAGAAGGCGAACTGGACGCACAGGACAACACCGTTGAATTCCTGATAAGCCGCGCGCCAGAAGGGGGGGTGGTCATGCGCGGGCGTCTGACAGATGACCGTCTGCGCAGTGCGTTGCTGTCCATGGCCCGGTCGGAATTCGGCCTGTCGGCTGTCGAAATGCAGGCCAATATCACACCGGACACACCCGAAGGGTGGTCTGTGCGCACACTGCTGGCGGTTGATGTGCTAAGCTATCTTGAACATGGCAGCGTGCGGGTTCGCCCGACGCAGATTGACATTCGCGGGGTGACCGGCGATCTGGCTGCGTCTGACCGTATTTCACAAATATTGGCAGACAGGTTGGGAACGGGGGCGCGGTTCAATCTGAACATCAGCTATGATGAACAGTTTGATCCGGTTGCCATGCAGCCGACCCCGGCACGGTGCGAAGCCTGGATCAGGGAGATTTTGGCGGAAAAGCAACTGACCTTTGACCCTGGATCGGCCAGTTTGGCTGCGGATGCCGCAAGGGTCATGGACCGCATCGCCGAAGTGCTGCGCGATTGTGGCCGCCTTGAAATGGAAATCGCCGGTCACACCGACAGTCAAGGGCGGCTGGAAACGAATATGCGCCTAAGCCAGCAGCGTGCTGAAGCTGTGATGGCGGCATTGTTGGCCCGCGGCATTCCGATTTCCGGGTTCGAGGCCCGCGGATACGGCCCGGAATTCCCGATTGCCGATAACAGCACAGCATCTGGGCGCGAAGCCAACCGGCGAATCGAGTTTCGCCTGATTGGCGAGTCTGCCGTTGCTGCCCGCGAAGAAACCGGCGAGGATGAGCCGCTTGAACAACCCGACGAGGCCGATCTGGAGATTGAGGTTACCATCGGGGCAGACGACACCCGCCGTCCACAACCCCGCCCTGAACGGCCCTGATGCGCGCAAACCCAACGGTGCTGACGCCATGGCCCGCCTGAATAGAGGTAGAAATGAACCGCTTTGAATTCATCGTCATAACGGCCCTGATCCTGTTTGTGGCTTTTTCGCTGGGGTGGTTCACAAATTGGCTGGTGCACAGGTTCACACGCGTCCGCCAGCAGGATCTGGGCGAACTGGACCGCATGGCCCAAGCGCTGCACGATGCGGAAGAAATCCGCGATCAGGCCATCGAATATGTGCAGACACGCGAACGTGATCTGACCGCGCGGTTAACCCAGACAGAAGCGGAATTGCGCGCCGCAATGGACGGATTGCGCGAAGCACGCGCCGAAGCGGAGTATTACCGCGCCCAATTGGAGCAGTCGCAAGGATAATCACCCTGTGGTTGTTTTGCGTCAGCGGGGGGCATGTGGACTTTTTCGCTTGGCATTGGCGGGCATAGCGTCTATGGAACGCCGCGCTAGGGTATCAGGATCCGTCCGGGTGCCTTGGCGATTCGTCCGAGACGGTGGGTGATGGCAACATCGTAAATCCTGCCTGAGGCGGGACAGGAACATTTCGGTTTCCGGGGTATTTCCTCGGGCGGAATTGGGAAAGGCCCGTTCGGACCTTATGCCAGACCAAGGTCTGGCGAAACGAGCTGGGGGGAAACCCCTGAAAATTGGAGAGACCCTGTGGATAGAGCCCAAAAAGAGAAAGTGGTCGAGGAACTCGGCCAGATCTTCGAAAGCTCTGGCGTGGTTGTGGTAGCACAATACGCTGGCCTCACGGTTGCTGAGATGCAGGTTCTGCGCGCACGCATGCGTGATGCGGGCGGGGCTGTTCGCGTCGCCAAGAACAAGCTCGCCAAGATCGCCCTGGAAGGAAAGCCCTGCGCAAGCATTTCTGACCTTCTGACAGGCATGACCGTACTCGCCTATTCCGAAGACCCTGTTGCAGCTGCAAAAGTGGTTCAGGACTTCACCAAAGAAAACCAGAAGCTGGTGGTTCTTGGTGGTGCTATGGGCGCATCGGCCCTTGACCCCGCTGGTGTCAAGGCAGTGGCTGCAATGCCGTCGCGCGAAGAGCTTATCGCTCAGGTCGTGTCGTGCATCGGTGCCCCTGCTTCGAACATTGCGGGTGCGATTGGCGCTCCTGCTTCGAATATTGCCGGTATTCTTTCAACGCTCGAAGAGCGCGAAGCGGCATAAGCAACCTTTGGCCTGCGTGGCGTGAAAAACACCCATGTTGGACCCTTGAACCTGAACAGAATGGAACTGAACAATGGCTGATCTTAAAGCACTTGCAGAGCAAATCGTGAACCTCACGCTGCTCGAAGCTCAGGAACTGAAAACGATCCTGAAAGACGAATATGGCATTGAGCCCGCTGCTGGCGGCGCTGTCATGATGGCTGGCCCTGCTGCTGATGCTGGCCCCGCTGCAGAAGAAAAAACCGAATTCGACGTTATTCTGGTCGAAGCCGGTGCAAACAAAATCGCGGTCATCAAAGAAGTTCGCGGCATCACCGGTCTGGGCCTGAAAGAAGCCAAAGACCTGGTCGAAGCTGGTGGCAAAGCCGTGAAAGAAGGCGCCCCGAAAGAGGAAGCCGAAGAAATCAAGAAAAAGCTCGAAGAAGCTGGCGCAAAAGTCGAGCTGAAGTAATAAGACGGGATGCGCAGCATCTTGATCTGCTGAAAATCAAACTGGGACCGGATGCCTCCGGTCCCAGTTTATCACTGTTTCCGGACAGGGCTTTTTGCCCGCAGGTTGAAAGCCCTGTCCAGGGATAGTGCCGGCTCGGGAGTGAACCTGTGGGAGGGTTCGCATGAATGGAGCCACACCCCCCGTTTCGCAAGCGGCGCGGCGCCTGATGCCCGACAGCGCGCCCGCCAGCGAAGACCATGAAAGGTGACGACGCGCATGGCTCAGTCCTATGTTGGCCAGAAACGTATCCGCAGGATGTTCGGCAAGATCCGTGAAGTTCTGGAAATGCCGAATCTGATCGAGATTCAGAAAAATTCGTATGATTTGTTCCTTCGTTCCGGCGATGCAGCACGCCCGCTTGACGGCGAAGGCATCATGGGCGTGTTCCAGTCGGTTTTCCCGATCAAGGATTTCAACGAAACGGCGACGCTTGAATTCGTGAAATACGAACTGGAAAAGCCGAAATACGATACGGATGAATGTATCCAGCGTGACATGACCTATGCGGCACCGCTGAAAGTGACGCTGCGTTTGATCGTGTTCGATATCGATGAAGATACCGGCGCGAAATCCGTGAAGGATATCAAGGAACAAGACGTGTTCATGGGCGACATGCCGCTTATGACAGGCAACGGGACGTTTATTGTCAACGGGACCGAACGGGTCGTGGTCAGCCAGATGCACCGCAGCCCCGGCGTGTTCTTTGACCATGATCAGGGTAAGACGCACAGCTCGGGCAAGCTGTTGTTCACCTGCCGGATCATTCCTTATCGCGGGTCCTGGCTTGACTTTGAATTTGACGCCAAGGACATGGTTTTCGCGCGCATCGACCGGCGCCGCAAGCTGCCTGTGACCACGCTTCTGTATGCGCTGGGCATGGACCAGAACGACATCATGAATGCGTATTACGATCGTGTCAGCTTCAGCCTGCAACGCAACAAGGGCTGGGTCACCAAATTCTTCCCCGAACGTGTGCGCGGCACCCGCCCGACAATCGATCTGATTGATGCGGCAACCGGCGAAGTGATCTGCAAGGCGGGCGACAAGATGACCCCGCGCATGGTCAAGCAACTGATCGATGACGGCAATGTCACTGACCTGTTGGTTCCGTTTGACTATATCGTGGGCCGCTATGTGGCGCAGGACATCATCAACGAAGAAACCGGCGCAATTTATGCCGAGGCCGGTGAGGAACTGACCTGGGAGCTTGACAAGGACGGCGAAGTCAAAGGCGGCACGCTGAAAGTGCTGCTGGACAATGGCATCACCGATATCGAAGTTCTGGACATCGACGGTGTTAACGTTGGCCCCTATATCCGCAACACCATGGCCGCAGACAAGAACTGGGGCCGTGAAAACGCGCTGATGGATATTTACCGCGTCATGCGTCCGGGCGAACCGCCAACTGTTGACACGGCGTCCGCGCTGTTTGACCAGTTGTTCTTCGATTCCGAACGCTATGACCTGTCTGCGGTAGGCCGCGTGAAGATGAACATGCGCCTGCAACTGGATGCGCCCGACACGCTGCGCACCCTGCGCCCGGAAGATATTGTCGCCTGTATCCGTGGTCTGACAGAACTGCGTGACGGCAAAGGCGAGATTGACGACATTGACCACCTTGGCAACCGTCGCGTGCGGTCCGTGGGCGAGTTGATGGAAAACCAGTATCGCGTTGGCCTGCTGCGCATGGAACG
Source organism: Roseinatronobacter sp. NSM (assembly GCF_052379845.1). NCBI lineage: Bacteria > Pseudomonadati > Pseudomonadota > Alphaproteobacteria > Rhodobacterales > Paracoccaceae > Roseinatronobacter > Roseinatronobacter sp. NSM. Next base: position 71,479 of record NZ_JBQTCF010000019.1, read on the forward strand.
CGCAATCCGCGAACGCATGTCCTCGGTCGAGATTGACACGGTCATGCCGCAAGACCTGATCAACGCGAAACCCGCTGCGGCGGCGGTGCGCGAGTTCTTCGGGTCCAGCCAGCTGTCGCAGTTCATGGACCAGACGAACCCGTTGTCGGAAGTCACCCACAAACGCCGCTTGTCCGCGCTTGGGCCAGGTGGTCTGACGCGCGAACGTGCGGGCTTCGAGGTGCGCGACGTGCACCCGACCCATTACGGCCGCATGTGCCCGATTGAAACGCCAGAAGGTCAGAACATTGGTCTGATCAACAGCTTGGCCACCTTCGCCCGCGTGAACAAATACGGTTTCATCGAAACGCCGTATCGCAAGGTCGTGGACGGGCAGGTGACGGATGAGGTGGTTTATCTGTCGGCCACCGAAGAACAGCGCCACACTGTTGCGCAGGCCAATGCGACGCTTGATGAAAACGGCGCTTTCGTCAACGAACTGGTGTCGACCCGCAAGGCGGGCGAGTTCATGCTGAACCCGCGCGAAGCTGTGGACCTGATCGACGTATCGCCCAAACAGCTGGTTTCGGTTGCGGCATCGTTGATTCCGTTCCTTGAAAACGACGACGCCAACCGCGCCTTGATGGGGTCGAACATGATGCGGCAGGCTGTGCCCTTGCTGCAATCAGATGCGCCTTTGGTCGGCACCGGCATGGAAGGTATTGTTGCGCGCGATTCCGGCGCTGCCATCCTGACGCGCCGCGCAGGTGTCATCGATCAGGTCGATGCGCAGCGTATCGTTGTGCGCGCCACGGAAATGTTGGAACCGGGTGAACCGGGCGTCGACATCTATCGTTTGCGCAAGTTCAAACGCTCGAACGCGTCATCCTGCATCAACCAACGCCCCTTGGTGAAGGTGGGTGACCATGTGACGCGCGGCGAAGTTATTGCTGACGGCCCGTGCACCGATATGGGGGAACTGGCGGTCGGGCGGAACGTCGTTGTCGCGTTCATGCCGTGGAATGGCTACAACTTCGAGGATTCGATCCTGATTTCGGAACGCATCCTGAAGGACGACGTGTTCACCTCGATCCACATCGACGAATACGAAGTTGCCGCACGCGACACCAAGCTGGGGCCAGAAGAAATTACCCGCGACATTCCCAATGTGGGCGAAGAAGCGCTGCGCAATCTGGATGAAGCGGGCATCGTCTATGTCGGTGCCGAAGTGCAGGCAGGCGATATTTTGGTGGGCAAGGTTACACCCAAGGGCGAAAGCCCGATGACGCCGGAAGAAAAGTTGCTGCGCGCGATCTTCGGTGAAAAAGCGTCTGATGTGCGCGACACATCGCTGCGTTTGCCGCCGGGGGCTTATGGCACGATCGTGGAAGTGCGTGTGTTCAACCGCCATGGTGTGGAGAAAGACGAACGCGCGCTTCAGATCGAACGCGAGGAAATCGAACGCCTGTCGCGCGACCGTGACGACGAGCTGGAGATTCTGGAACGCAACATCTATGGCCGTCTGCGTCAGTTGATCTTTGGCAAAGTGGCTGTAAAAGGCCCCAAAGGCGTCAAGTCCAATTCCGAGATTACCGAGGAACTGCTTGAAAGCCTGAGCCGTGGTCAGTGGTGGCAACTTGCCTTGGCAGACGAGGCCGAGGCGCAGGAAGTCGAGGCGCTGAACGCCCTTTATGACCAGCAAAAGCGCCAGTTGCAGGCCCGTTTCGATGATAAGGTGGAGAAGGTCCGTCGTGGCGACGACCTGCCGCCGGGTGTCATGAAAATGGTCAAGGTGTTCGTGGCTGTGAAGCGCAAGCTTCAGGCCGGTGACAAAATGGCCGGTCGTCACGGCAACAAAGGTGTTATCTCCAAGGTTGTGCCCGTTGAGGACATGCCCTTCCTTGCGGACGGGACCACAGTTGACATGGTGCTGAACCCGCTGGGTGTGCCGTCGCGGATGAACGTTGGCCAGATTCTGGAAACGCATATGGGCTGGGCGCTGCGCGGTCTGGGGGTCCAGATCGATGAAGCGTTGCAGGAATACCGCCGCTCCGGCGACATGACCCCTGTGCGCGATGCAATGCGCATTGGCTATGGCGATGATTTTTATGCCGAAGTGTTCGACGGCATGGATGAAGACGCCCTTGTTGAATCCGCATCCACTGTCACAAAGGGGGTGCCGATCGGCACGCCTGTATTCGATGGTGCCAAGGAACCCGATGTTGATGACGCGCTGCGGCGTGCGGGCTTTGACACGTCTGGCCAGTCGGTCGTTTTTGACGGACGCACAGGCGAGCAGTTTGCCCGTTCGGTGACTGTGGGTGTGAAATACATGCTGAAGCTGCACCACCTTGTTGATGACAAGCTGCACGCACGCTCAACAGGGCCTTACAGCCTTGTCACGCAGCAGCCGCTGGGTGGTAAAGCGCAGTTCGGTGGTCAGCGTCTGGGTGAGATGGAGGTCTGGGCGCTGGAAGCTTACGGTGCGGCCTACACGCTTCAGGAAATGCTGACTGTCAAATCGGATGATGTGGCAGGCCGGACCAAGGTGTATGAATCGATCGTCAAGGGCGAGGACAATTATGAAGCGGGCGTGCCGGAATCGTTTAACGTTCTGGTGAAAGAAGTCCGTGGCCTTGGCCTGAATATGGAACTCCTGGATTCGGAGGAGGAGGGGTAACGCTGCGCGCCCCCACGCACCCTGTGAACAACTGGCAGGGTGCGTGAGACTCTCGCACAGCCCCCACCGCGCCCCGACCCTTTCAAGGAAAAGATCATGAACCAGGAACTTACCACAAACCCGTTCAATCCTTTGGCCCAGACCAAGACATTTGACCAGATCCGCGTTTCGCTGGCATCGCCAGAGCGCATTCTGTCGTGGTCCTATGGCGAGATCAAGAAGCCCGAAACCATCAACTACCGCACGTTCAAACCGGAACGTGACGGGTTGTTCTGCGCGCGTATCTTTGGCCCGATCAAGGATTACGAATGCCTTTGCGGCAAATACAAGCGCATGAAATACCGCGGCGTTGTGTGCGAAAAATGCGGTGTGGAAGTCACGCTTCAAAAAGTGCGCCGCGAACGCATGGGCCATATCGAACTGGCCGCCCCAGTTGCGCATATCTGGTTTCTGAAATCGCTGCCGTCACGCATTGGTCTGATGCTGGACATGACGCTGCGCGATCTGGAACGCATTTTGTATTTCGAAAACTATGTTGTCATCGAGCCCGGCCTGACGGACCTGACCTATGGCCAGTTGATGACCGAGGAAGAATTCCTTGATGCGCAGGACCAATACGGCGCTGATGCCTTCACCGCCAATATCGGTGCCGAAGCCATCCGCGAAATGCTGGCCAATATCGACCTTGAAGATGAAGCCCTGCGCCTGCGCGAAGAACTGAAAGAAGCCAAGGGCGAGTTGAAGCCCAAGAAGATCATCAAGCGGCTGAAAGTGGTTGAGCATTTCATCGAATCCGGCAACCGCCCGGAATGGATGGTGCTGACCGTGCTGCCCGTCATCCCGCCGGAATTGCGCCCGTTGGTGCCGCTGGATGGTGGCCGGTTCGCGACTTCGGACCTGAACGACCTGTATCGCCGGGTTATTAACCGCAACAACCGCCTGAAACGCCTGATCGAGCTGCGCGCGCCTGATATCATCGTGCGCAACGAAAAGCGCATGCTGCAGGAAGCTGTTGATGCGCTGTTTGACAATGGCCGTCGTGGCCGCGTGATCACGGGCAACAACAAACGCCCGCTGAAGTCGCTGTCGGATATGCTGAAAGGCAAGCAAGGCCGTTTCCGCCAGAACCTTCTGGGCAAGCGCGTGGACTTCTCGGGTCGGTCGGTCATTGTGACCGGGCCGGAACTGAAGCTGCACCAGTGCGGCTTGCCCAAGAAGATGGCACTGGAACTGTTCAAGCCGTTCATCTATTCGCGGCTGGAGGCCAAGGGCCTGTCCAGCACTGTGAAACAGGCCAAGAAGCTGGTCGAAAAGGAACGCCCCGAGGTTTGGGATATTCTGGATGAAGTCATCCGCGAACATCCGGTTCTGTTGAACCGCGCACCCACGCTGCACCGTCTGGGCATTCAGGCGTTTGAGCCGATCCTGATTGAAGGCAAGGCAATCCAGCTGCACCCGCTGGTCTGTTCCGCGTTCAACGCGGATTTCGACGGCGACCAGATGGCGGTTCACGTTCCGCTAAGCCTTGAAGCGCAGCTTGAAGCGCGTGTCCTGATGATGTCCACGAACAACGTTCTGTCGCCCGCGAACGGCGCACCGATCATCGTGCCATCGCAGGATATGGTGTTGGGCCTGTATTATGTGTCGATGATGCGGGACGGCATGACCGGCGAGGGGATGATCTTCTCCTCGATTGAGGAAGTGGAACACGCGCTTGCCGCTGGCGAAGTGCATCTTCACGCCAAGATTCAATGCCGCGTGACCCAGATTGACGAAGACGGCAACGAAGTGACGCGCCGGTATGAAACCACGCCGGGCCGCTTGCGGCTGGGTGCGTTGCTGCCGCTGAACGCAAAAGCGCCGTTTGAACTGGTCAACCGCCTGTTGCGCAAGAAAGACGTGCAGAACGTCATCGACACTGTCTACCGTTACTGCGGTCAGAAAGAGTCGGTCATTTTCTGTGACCAGATCATGTCGCTTGGGTTCCGCGAAGCGTTCCGTGCCGGTATTTCCTTTGGCAAGGACGACATGCTGATCCCCGAAACCAAATGGACGCTGGTGAATGAAACCCGCGATCAGGTTGGCAGTTTCGAGCAGCAATATCTGGATGGTCTGATCACGCAGGGCGAGAAATACAACAAAGTTGTGGACGCCTGGTCAAAATGTTCGGATGCAGTTGCGAATGAAATGATGGCCGAAATCTCGGCGGTGCGCCGCGATGATGCAGGCCGTGAACTGGAACCGAACTCGGTTTACATGATGTCTCATTCCGGGGCGCGTGGTTCGCCTGCGCAGATGAAACAGCTTGGCGGTATGCGCGGCCTTATGGCCAAACCGTCCGGCGAAATCATCGAAACGCCGATTATTTCGAACTTCAAGGAAGGTCTGACCGTGTTGGAGTATTTCAACTCCACGCACGGGGCGCGTAAGGGGCTGGCCGATACAGCGTTGAAAACCGCGAACTCGGGGTATCTGACCCGCCGTCTGGTGGACGTGGCGCAAGACTGCATTGTGCGGAGCGATGATTGTGGAACTGAACTGTTCATCACCGCGCAAGCTGCAGTGAATGATGGTGAAGTTGTGTCTTCGCTGGCCGAGCGGGTTCTGGGCCGTGTCGCGGCAGAAGATGTGATCGACCCGGCATCTGGTGAAGTGCTGGTTGCCAAGAACGCCCTTATTGATGAACGCGACGCGGATGTGATTGAAGGGGCGGGTATTGCTACTGTCAGGATCCGCTCGCCTTTGACCTGTGAAGCGGAAGAAGGCGTTTGCGCCAAGTGCTACGGGCGCGACCTTGCCCGCGGCACCTTGGTGAACAAGGGCGAAGCCGTTGGCATTATTGCGGCGCAGTCGATTGGTGAACCGGGCACACAGCTGACGATGCGGACCTTCCACATCGGCGGTATTGCGCAGGGGGGCAGCCAGTCCTTCCAGGAATCGAACGCGGCTGGCCGTATCGAATTGCGCAACACGCAAACCATCGAAAACGCTGCAGGCGAATTGATTGTCACAGGTCGCTCCATGCAGATTGCCATCATCGACGAAAACAACGTGGAACGCGCGGTGTTCAAGCCGGGCTACGGGTCCAAGCTGTTCGTCAAGGATGGTGAGCAGGTGGAACGCGGGTCCAAACTGTTTGAATGGGACCCCTATACCCTGCCGATCATTGCGGAAACCAACGGTAAGGCCCGCTTCGTGGACCTGATTGCCGGTCTGTCTGTGCGTGACGAAACCGATGATGCCACCGGGATGACCCAGAAGATTGTCACGGACTGGCGGTCGGTGCCCAAAGGCGGCGACCTGAAGCCCGAAGTCATTCTGATGGACCCTGAAACCGGCGATCCCGTGCGCAATGAGCAGGGCAATCCGGTGACCTATCCAATGTCGGTTGACGCGATTCTGTCAATCGAGGATGGGCAGGACATTCTGATTGGTGACGTTGTTGCGCGTATCCCGCGCGAAGGTGCCAAGACGAAGGACATCACCGGGGGTCTGCCGCGTGTGGCCGAATTGTTCGAAGCGCGCCGCCCCAAGGATCACGCGATCATCTGTGAACTGGACGGCTATGTGCGCTTCGCCAAGGACTACAAGAACAAGCGGCGCATTCGCATTGAACCTGTCGATGACACGTTGGAAGCGGCGGAATACCTTGTCCCCAAGGGCAAGCATATTCCAGTGCAGGAAGGCGATTTTGTCCAGCGCGGCGATTACATCATGGATGGTAACCCTGCCCCCCATGATATCTTGCGCATTCTGGGCATCGAAGCTTTGGCAAACTACCTGATTGACGAGGTGCAGGACGTCTATCGTCTGCAGGGCGTGAAGATCAACGACAAGCATATTGAAGTGATCGTCCGGCAGATGCTGCAGAAATGGGAAATCCTTGACAGTGGGGAAACCACACTGCTGAAGGGCGAGCATGTCGATAAGGTCGAGTTTGACGAAGCCAATGCCAAAGCAATGTCGCATGGAATGGAACCGGCCAAGGGCGAACCCATCTTGCTGGGGATCACCAAAGCCAGCTTGCAGACCCGCAGCTTCATTTCGGCGGCCAGTTTCCAGGAAACGACGCGCGTTCTGACCGAAGCTTCGGTTCAGGGCAAACGCGATCATCTGGTCGGCCTGAAGGAAAATGTGATCGTTGGCCGCCTTATTCCGGCGGGCACCGGGGGCATTGTCAATCAAGTGCGCAGCATTGCCGGTGAACGGGACCGCAAGGTTCTGGAAGCCCGCCGCGCCGAGGCAGAGGCCGCAGCCGCACTGGCCGCGCCCGAACCCGTGGAGCGGTCGGAAGCCGATATCGTTTTTGGCAAGCGCGACGACTGACCGCTGCCATAAAATGTGCCCAAAGCCCCCGTAGCCTGTGCTGCGGGGGCTTTTCTTTTTGTGGCGCCTCGGGCATCACTTTTGAATGTGTTAAGGAGTGCGGAATGCAACCAGATGTGGCGCCCCAGATTATTGTTGTCATCCGGTTTTCTTATGTCGCCCTTGCAGGGTTTCGCCTTAGCAAACGGGGCGAACATGATGCCCGCAATTTGCTATATGCGCCCGAACGGCTGGAACGCCGCTTTCGCCTGTTCGAAGCGTTGACGCTGCCTTCGCTGCTGGCGCAGACTGATCCGGATTTCACGACAGCGGTTCTGATTGGCACGGATTTTCCACGCCCGTGGCGCACCCGTCTGGAAACCCTGCTGCGGCCTCTTGGGGACGGGCGTGTTATCGCCTTGCCCCCCCTGAACAACTATAAATCAACCAAAAAAACGCTTGATCTGTGCACGACACGCAGCGCGACCCATGTTGTGTCCATGCGCCTGGATGATGACGACGCAATCAGCCGCGATTGTATTGAGGAAACCAGACGCATCATTCCGCCGCTGCTTCAGCTGTCGGGTGTTGAAACCCCCGCGATCATTGCGTTCAACAACGGGCTGTTTCTGGAATTGGGGGCCGATGGTAACGTGTTATATGCGGTGCATGAAAAGACCCCCCTGGGGATTGGCATGTCCATGGTTGCCCCGCGCGGCGCGCGCCCCACGGTGTTTTCGATGGACCATCGCATGGTGCACACGCGCTGGAACTGTTTTACCGAAGGGGTGACCCCGCGTTTCATTCGCACCGTGCATCGTGACAATGATTCGACCGGTTTCATGTCGGGCACGCGCGTAGACCTGCCGGATGACGATTTGGACGCCATCCTTGCGCAGGGGTTTCCGTTTTCGCGGCATAGGCTGATGACGATTGGCGGGTAATATCGCCCAAGCTTTGGGGTTATGATGGCAGACGACAACACCCGCGCCGCCCTGTTCATGCTGATTGGTTCCAGCGCGTTTGCGGTGAACGATACCTTTCTGAAATTGCTGGGGGCGGAATTGTCCGCGTTTCAGATTCTGGCAATGCGCGGCGCGATTGTGACAGCGCTGTTTGGCGTGCTGGTCTGGCGCAGCCGCATTACCTTCGCGCAGCTGAATTCTAGTGACCGGCGCTTTTTGCTGCTCCGCTCCGGGGCCGAGGCGATGGCGGCCTATTTCTTCTTCAATGCGCTGTTCAACATGCCACTTGCCAATGTCACGGCCATTTTGCAGGTGGTGCCGCTTTCGGTTGCATTGGCGGCGTGGCTGTTTTTGCGCGAACCCTTGGGGTGGCGCAGGTTAAGCGCAATTCTGATCGGGTTTTGTGGTGTCCTGATCATTGTTCGGCCAGGGGGCGCAGATTTTGGTGCGCCATCGGTTTTTGCGTTGCTGACTGTTGTCATGGTCACAATCCGCGATCTGTCAACGCGGGTCATGACGAAAACTGTCCCATCGTCGCTGGTGGCCTGCACCACGTCGCTTGGTGTGACGTTATTTGGTCTGGCGGGGGCGATGACGGAAATATGGGTGCTGCCCAGCCCGGTTGCATTCGGCTGGTTGGCCGGCACCGTCGTCTTTTCGTTTATCGGGTATTATCTGATTGTTTTGGCCATGCGCACGGGTGAACTGACATTTGTTGCCCCGTTCCGCTATGCGGGCCTGTTGGCCGCACTGATGCTTGGGTGGTTCATTCTGGACGAATGGCCTGATACGTTGACTTTTGTGGGTGGCGGGATTGTCGTTCTGACGGGGGTGTATGCGTTGTATCGGGAACGGCAGCATAAGTTGCGAATAGCGGCTGCAACTGGTGCATCGGGCGGGTAGCTGTTGACAAGCCCTGCGACTCCGCCTATACGCGCGATAACCTTGCCCGCAGACCATAACGGCGCGCGTGGTCAGGCATACGAATTTTAGTGGTCAAGATCCGGGTGTATGCCCCGATCCTCTGGAATTCCACCGCGGCGACCCACACGGGACGCAAGCGGTTTTGTGCGTTCTGCCGATTCGGTGGGTGCATACGATAGAGAGGCGTGCAAGCGCCATGTAACACGGGTTGAAACGGGAAGAACCGGAATGCCAACGATCCAACAGCTGATCCGCAAGCCGCGGCAGCCTAAAGTCAAGCGCTCCAAGTCGCAGCATCTGGAGCAGTGCCCCCAGAAACGCGGCGTTTGCACGCGCGTCTACACCACCACACCGAAGAAGCCGAACTCGGCCATGCGGAAGGTTGCCAAAGTGCGCCTGACAAATGGTTACGAGGTGATCAGCTACATCCCGGGTGAAAAGCACAACCTGCAAGAGCACTCGGTCGTGCTGATCCGCGGCGGTCGCGTAAAAGACCTTCCCGGTGTGCGCTATCACATCCTGCGCGGTGTTCTGGATACTCAGGGCGTCAAGGATCGTAAGCAGCGCCGTTCGAAATACGGCGCGAAGCGTCCGAAGTAAGGAGAGTTCCAGATGTCTCGTCGTCACGCCGCTGAAAAGCGCGAAATTCTGCCTGACGCCAAATTTGGTGATAAGGTTCTGTCGAAATTCATGAATAACCTGATGATCGACGGCAAGAAATCGGTCGCGGAATCGATTGTCTATAACGCGATGGACCGCGTCGAAGGCAAACTGAAGCGCGCCCCTATCGAAGTGTTCCATGAAGCACTCGAGAACATCAAACCCTCGGTCGAAGTTCGTTCGCGCCGTGTTGGTGGTGCTACCTATCAGGTGCCCGTCGAGGTTCGCCCCGAGCGCCGCGAAGCGCTTGCGATTCGCTGGTTGATCAAAGCTGCGCGCACCCGCAACGAAAACACGATGGAAGAGCGTCTTGCAGGCGAACTGGTTGACGCCGTCAACTCGCGCGGTTCCGCCGTCAAGAAGCGTGAAGACACCCACAAAATGGCCGATGCCAACAAGGCATTCAGCCACTATCGTTGGTAATCTTCGACCACTCGTCAAGCCAAAGGACCCTATACCATGGCACGCGAATACCCACTTGAGCGCTACCGCAATTTCGGGATCATGGCGCATATCGACGCTGGCAAGACCACGACGACCGAGCGGATTCTGTTCTACACCGGCAAGTCGCACAAGATCGGCGAAGTTCATGATGGTGCGGCCACCATGGACTGGATGGAGCAGGAGCAAGAGCGCGGAATTACCATCACCTCTGCTGCGACAACCACGTTCTGGGAAAAAACCATCGACGGGGCAACGCCGCTTAGTGAAAAGCACCGCTTCAACATCATCGACACCCCCGGCCACGTTGACTTCACTATCGAAGTTGAACGTTCGCTGGCTGTGCTTGATGGCGCAATCTGTCTGCTGGACGGTAACGCCGGTGTTGAACCGCAAACCGAAACCGTGTGGCGTCAGGCTGACCGTTACAAGGTGCCGCGGATTGTGTTCGTCAACAAGATGGACAAGATCGGCGCGGATTTCTTCAACTGCGTGAAGATGATCAAGGACCGCACTGGTGCGACTGCGCTGCCTGTGCAACTTCCAATTGGTGCCGAGGACCAGCTGGAAGGGATCATTGACCTGATCTCCATGGAAGAATGGACCTGGAAAGGCGAAGATCTTGGCGCAAGCTGGACACGCCAGCCCGTCCGTGACGACCTGAAAGATCTTGCCGACGAATGGCGCGCAAACCTGATCGAGACTGTTGTCGATCAGGATGATGACGTCATGGAAGCCTATCTTGAAGGCAACGAACCAGATCAGGAAACGCTGCGCCGTCTTATCCGCAAGGGCACACTGGCGCTGGATTTCGTGCCCGTCTGCACAGGGTCTGCGTTCAAGAATAAAGGTGTTCAACCGCTGTTGAACGCGGTCATCGATTACCTGCCCGGTCCTTTGGATGTGCCGGCCTATATGGGTTTCGATCCCAAGGATGAGACTGAGACGCGCAACATTGCACGTTCGGCCAAGGATGATGACCCCTTTGCAGCGCTGGCGTTCAAAATCATGAACGACCCCTTTGTTGGTTCGCTGACGTTCACCCGTGTCTATTCCGGTGTCATTTCCAAGGGCGATCAGATCCTGAACTCTACCAAAGGCAAGAAAGAGCGCGTCGGTCGTATGATGATGATGCACTCCAACTCGCGCGAGGAAATTGATTGGGCGGCTGCGGGCGACATTATTGCGCTGGCCGGTCTGAAAGAAACCACAACAGGGGACACATTGTGCAACGCGCAATCGCCTGTGGTTCTGGAAACAATGACATTCCCCGATCCCGTGATCGAGATTGCTGTTGAGCCGAAGACCAAGAATGACCAGGAAAAGATGAGCCAGGGTCTGGCACGCCTTGCCGCAGAGGACCCCTCTTTCCGGGTGGAAACCGACCACGAGTCCGGTCAGACCATCATGAAGGGCATGGGCGAACTGCATCTGGACATTCTGGTTGACCGTCTGAAGCGTGAATTCAAGGTTGAAGCGAATATCGGGGCGCCGCAAGTGGCCTACCGTGAAACGATCAGCCACAAAGTTGAGCATACCTATACCCACAAGAAGCAATCCGGTGGGTCCGGTCAGTTCGCTGAAGTGAAGTTGGAAATTACCCCGACCGAACCCGGCGAAGGCTACAGCTTCGAATCGCGCGTCGTCGGCGGGACTGTTCCGAAGGAATATATCCCCGGTGTCGAAAAAGGTGTCGGCAGCGTCATGGATTCCGGTCCGCTGGCCGGGTTCCCTGTGATCGATTTCAAGGTCGCGCTGCTGGACGGCAAGTATCACGATGTCGACTCCTCAGTCATGGCGTTCGAAATCGCTGCGCGTATGTGCATGCGCGAAGGTCTGAAGAAAGCGGGTGCCAAGCTGTTGGAACCGATGATGAAAGTCGAAGTGGTGACACCGGAAGAATATACCGGTTCCATCATTGGCGATTTGACATCGCGTCGCGGGCAAGTCACCGGGCAGGACCAACGCGGCAACGCAATCGCAATTGATGCGTTTGTGCCGCTGGCCAATATGTTCGGCTATATCAACACCTTGCGTTCCATGTCATCGGGCCGTGCGAACTTCACCATGCAGTTCGACCATTACGAACCCGTGCCGCAGAACGTGTCTGACGAAATCCAGAAAAAATACGCCTGATCGGTGTGGCGGGACCATATCCCGCCCTACCACCACGCAGTAGGGTGGCGCATGCCACCACACCCAACAAGATTAAGGAGAAGCCAAAATGGCAAAGCAAAAGTTTGAACGCAATAAACCGCATGTGAACATCGGGACGATCGGGCATGTTGACCACGGCAAGACCACGCTGACGGCAGCGATCACCAAGTATTTCGGC